>RFQK01000161.1 GCA_009925045.1 Methylococcaceae bacterium | reverse complement strand
GTTGTAACCAGGCCTTGGCACGGACACAGCGATCCAATGCAATGCTCGCTCTGGGGCTGGCACCATAGCTGATCCAGGTGGCTAAATCCTTACCGTAAACGGCTGGCTTGCGTGTCGCCAGAATGATTTCCAATAAATAACTTTCTAGAGCGGGTGCCATGAAAATATCCAAGACTTCTTGTCTGGCCAGTCTGACGGTGTCCAAATCGATGGGTTCAAATTCTTGGCTGGCAGTATTCAATTGCCCTTTGGCTTCTTGTCTGGCGAGTTGCAAGATTGCTTGTTCATGACTGGCGTCAGGATAATCGATATTGACTTTCATCAGAAAGCGATCGAGTTGTGCTTCCGGCAATGGGTAAGTGCCTTCCTGTTCCAAGGGGTTCTGGGTGGCCATCACCATAAAAATTTTGGGCAAGGCGTAACTGGCTTTGCCAACTGAAATCTGGCGTTCAGCCATGGCTTCTAAAAGTGCGGCCTGCACTTTGGCGGGTGCGCGATTAATCTCGTCAGCCAGAATCAGATTATGAAACAAGGGGCCGGGTTGAAACTCAAAGCTGCTGGATTGCGGGCGGAAAATATCGGTGCCGGTTAAGTCTGCCGGTAATAAGTCTGGGGTAAATTGCACGCGGTGAAAATCCGCTGCCAACATCTGACTCAGGATATTAATTGCGCGAGTTTTAGCGAGTCCAGGCGCACCTTCGACCAATAAATGTCCGTCGGCGAGCAAACTGATCAGCATGCGTTCGATGAGAGAGCTCTGACCAATGATCTGGGTGCTGATTTGTTGTTTTAAGCGTTCAAAGATGGCTTGTGCGGGACTCATGATAACAATTACCGGCTAGCAGGGGGTTATAAAGTAAGCAGACAGTTCAGGCGTTCTTGATGCTGCAGCATAATGGCTAAGACCTGTTGCGGGTCATCGGTAAGGGTGATCAAATCAAGGTCATTTTGATTAATCGTTCCCAGTTGCAACATGCTGGCCTGGATCCAGTCTAGTAAACCGCCCCAAAAATCGGTACCGAATAAAATCAGTGGCATGGGGATGGTTTTATGGGTTTGCATCAGGGTCAGCGCCTCGAAAAACTCATCCAAGGTGCCAAATCCGCCCGGCATACAGACATAGCCTATGGAATAGCGCACAAACATCACTTTTCGGACGAAAAAATAGCGAAAATCCAGGGAAAGATTTTGATAAGGATTGGGTTTTTGTTCCATGGGCAATTCGATATTCAAACCGATAGAAGGCTGGTTTTGCTGGCTGGCGCCTTGATTAGCCGCTTCCATAATGCCCGGTCCACCTCCGGTGATGACTGCAAAGCCATTACGACTCAGTAAATCGGCCAGTTCCACCGCTTGCTGATAGTAGTGGGTGTCTTTACCCAAACGTGCTGAGCCAAAAAACGCCACAGTTGCCGGAAGGTGGCTGAGACGTTCAAAGCCTTCGCTAAATTCGCTGGTGATTCGCAGAATGCGCCAATATTGATCGGCTTTGAAGTCACCTACCACGCTGCCGTAACCCATGTGGATGGCTAGGCTTTCCGGATCATCCAGTTTGATCTCATCCTGTTGCATGCTATTTATTCCAATGTTTCGCTCTGTTCCAGAACATACTGGCTCAGTTTGGCTAGATCTTGCTCAGAGAAATTAGGAAAAGCGGGCATCAAGAAGGAGCCTTGTCGGATTTTAGCGCTGATATAACTCAGGCTGGCGTTTTCCGGCTTTAACTGAAACAGACTGGTATTGTTGGCGGGTTTATGACACTTCAGACAGGCAGAGTCAAAAATATGCGCGGCCTCAGCATCGGGACTCGGGGTATAGTCATTGCTGCAACCCATGAGGCACAGCCCGAGTAAATAACAGGCAGCTCTTGCCATGTTACTGATCCTGTTGATAGATCAGACGCCCAGCCTGGAAAGTGTGGGTCACTCGTCCAGTGAGTGTTTGTTGCCAATAAGGGGTATTCTTGCCTTGACTTAGCCAAGTGGCATTGTCCACGTGCCAGGTAGCTTTAGGGTCGAAAATACAAATGTCGGCAGCCCGACCGATTCCCAGTTGACCACTGGGTAAACCTAATATGCCGGCGGGCTCACTGGTGAGTTTGGCGAGGGTATCCAGCAATGACAAGCCATGTTCTTGACTCAGTTTTAAACTGAGTGGAATCAGCGTCTGCAGGGAGGCTATGCCGGGTTCGGTTTCTGGAAAAGCGCCGAGTTTGGCATCCAAATCATGTGGTTGGTGATCCGAGCAAATAGCGTCAATCGTGCCGTTGGCCAGGCCTTCGCGTAAATATTCCTTGTCTTTAACGCTGCGGAAAGGCGGGATGACATGGTAATGACTATCAAACGGAATCATGTCATCTTCAGTCAAATGCAGTTGATGAATAGCGACATCGGCCGTGACTTGAAGCCCGTACTTTTTGGCTTGCTGGAGTTTAATGACTGATTGCATGCAGCTAATCTGGCTGATATGCAGACGACAACCGGTCAGCTCCGCTAATTCTAGGCACTGGGCAATCGCAATCGATTCTGCAGCTGCGGGAATACTGGGTAAACCATAACGACTGGCAAACTGACCTTCGTGTGCACAGCCTTGGCCGCTTAAAGCGGGTTCATTCGCCCGATATATAATGAGCAAATCATGGCTGGCGGCATATTCCATGGCCCGTCGCAGAATCAGCAGATTATCGAGTGCTGCATGGCCATTGCTTACGGCAATACACCCAGCTTGTTTCAAGGCAAACAAATTATTCAGTTCACTGCCGGCCAGGCGTTGACTGAGTGCACCGATCGTGAGAATTTGTGGGTATTGGGCTTGTTGGGCTTTGTCTTTAATTAATTCAACCACGGCCGGGCTATCGATCGATGGTTTGGTGTCGGGTGGCAGGCAAAGTGTAGTCACACCCGCCGCTGCCGCAGCACGCGTTTCGCTCGCAATAGTGCCTTTGTGGCTAAGACCCGGTTCACGTAAACGCACACTTAAATCAATCAGACCCGGACAGATAATCTGACCTTGCGCGTCTATGCTTTGACTGTCAGCCGAGGCTTGCAGATGCTCGCCAATGGCGGCAATTTTGCCAGATTCTATGCATAAGTCGGCTACGGTATCTAAGCCTTGGGCGGGGTCTATAATGCGTCCTTGGCGGATGATAATGCGACTCATGCCGGCTCTCCTTGGCTATGCATAGCCATCGATAAAATCGCCATACGCACAGCGATGCCGTTACTCACTTGTTGCAAGATAACGGATTGCGGGCCGTCGGCCACACTCGAGGCAATTTCCACGCCTCGGTTGATCGGGCCTGGGTGCATCACAATGGCATCTGGTTTGGCGAATTTTAGATTGGCTTCCGTTAAGCCAAAGCATTTGAAATACTCGCCTTCACTGGGAAGAAATGCTGAATTCATCCGTTCTTTTTGCAGACGTAGCATGATAATCACATCTACATCATTGAGTCCTTCCGCCATGGTATGAATCGGTATGACACCCATTGTGGTGACTTCAGCCGGAATCAGCGTTTTAGGTGCAATCACTCTGATTTCTGCTACTCCCAAAGTGTTGAGTGCCAAAATCTGTGAGCGGGCAACTCGCGAATGCAGGATGTCACCGACAATCGCCACCTTAAGACCCGCGAAGCTTTTTTTATGCTGGCGTATCGTAAACATATCCAGCATGGCTTGAGTGGGGTGAGCATGTTGACCATCGCCGGCATTGATGACGCTGATATGGGGCGCGGTATGCTGGGCTATAAAATGCGCTGCACCGCTCAAGGCATGGCGAACCACGAACATATCAACATGCATGGCTTCCAGATTGCGTATGGTATCCAGCAGGCTTTCGCCTTTGGATGTTGCGGAAGTGGCAATATTCATGTTCAGCACGTCCGCTGATAGGCGGGTGGCAGCGAGTTCAAATGTGGTTCGGGTACGGGT
>RFQK01000017.1 GCA_009925045.1 Methylococcaceae bacterium | reverse complement strand
CCACGCAGAGAACCGTATACATGAATATTGCCTTCGGCCATAATTTCAGCACCGGCACTGACGGCAGACAGTACAATTAAATCGCCTTTCACATAAACCCGCTGCCCAGACCGAATCGGATGGGTAATTAAACGATTTTCCATGGCAGTAACAGCGGACTGCGGCACTTCTTCCGTTTCATCAGGCTTCACATCCAGTGTATGCGCTGGTTTTTTTTCCACCAAAGGCGTTGTTTGGCTGTGCAGACTGTGAACGGGCAAATCCAGAGCCAAAGCCTGGCTGTGATGTAATTCTGTGCCACCGCGAATTCCAATCGGTAAAAAGCCGTGTTTTTTGACTAGCTCAACAACCGCACCGACTTCGATTGGCTCAGCGATGGCCGCGATTTTTTGGAAATCAATAATCAGTGGGGAATGCTTGAAAAACTCAGGGGCTTGCGCGACTTTATCGGCTAATTGCTGATCAATATCAGCCAGAATATTACTGGCCAAAACCAGAACCGGGGCCACCAAAGAAGTACTTTTAAACTCCAATACAATTTTTGGAACGGATGAATGTTGGCTGGTCATTACTCAAAAAGAATAGGCTATTCAATGGCTCGAATACTAACACCTTCACAATAAAAAATCACCGCAGATTAGAGCAGAAACACGGTAGCCAGACCTAGAAAGGCCATAAAGCCAACCACGTCAGTTACAGTCGTGAGCAATACACCACCCGCCAGAGCAGGGTCAACCCCCATCTTGTCGAGTGCGACGGGTATCAAAACCCCTGCAGCCGCTGCACACGCCAAATTGATGATCATCGCAACCCCTAACAGCAAGCTGATATCAAAATTATGAAACCAAACCCCCGCGACCAAACTGACGACCACAGCCCAAATCAGACCATTCATCAAGCCAACCGAAACTTCTTTATTCAGCAATTTACGACTATTTAGCTCTGAAACCTGCCTCAAAGCCAGCCCCCTGACCACTAAGGTTAAGGTTTGACTACCTGCAATCCCGCCCATACTGGCAACTATTGGCATCAGAACTGCTAAAACGACGATTTGCTGGATGGTGGCCTCAAATAAATCGATAACCGCAGCCGCTAAAAAAGCCGTCAGTAAATTAATGCCAAGCCAGACGGCCCGCCGTTTGGCGCTATCGACAACAGGCTCAAAAATATCCTGATCTTCATCCAAGCCCGCCATACTCATCAGCGAATGATCAGCCTCATGACGAATGAGTCCTAGCATTCTTTCCAGATTAATCCGACCCAGAACAATACCGTCATCGTTTAAAACC
Source organism: Methylococcaceae bacterium (assembly GCA_009925045.1). GTDB lineage: Bacteria > Pseudomonadota > Gammaproteobacteria > Methylococcales > Methylomonadaceae > Methylomonas. The sequence goes on along the minus strand of RFQK01000017.1, from coordinate 13,380 downwards.
GGAACGCTGACCACAGGGCGACGCTGGAATAATGAAACCAAATCCCGACTGCTCATTCGATATGAGACACCCGCTAAGTGTGTGTCCATGACTTCGCTGACTTTACGTCTCGCATCCTGAGTGAGCAACTGACTCAAGGCTAACTGCCCTTGGTAGCGCTCGTTCCTATCCACAACAATCAGACTATCGGTGGTGTTTGGCACCGAACCACGGATACGCAAATAACGAGCGACCACGTCTAAACTGACATCCGCACGAATAATCACGGCATCATGCTGCATTAAGGCGCCAGCGGTATGTTCTTCATAAGCGAGTGATTTTTCGTAATCCAAGCGCTTATGTACACCGATTGATTCCAAAACTTGTGACAACAAAGGCTCAGGCAAAACATGCAAGAGATCAATCATATGATCAGATCCCATTAACTCGATCGCCTCCAGCAAATCTTTGCGATCAGTCATTTTTAGCATACTGGAACCGACTGCCACATTGAGCTTGAGCAACACTTCCGCTTTTACTGACGGCGGAATCACCTCCCAAACTTTATTTCTTAGCTCCGGTTCAATAGATTCCAGTACATGCGCAGTTTCAGCCGGATACAAGGAATGCACCCAGCGTCTGATTTGCATGGCCGAACCATCGGCAAGAATCGCAGCTTGTTCTAGCAGGTTTTTGCTGGTCTCAAGAGTGACTTTCATGACGCTATATCCTTGCGAGTTAAGGTTTAGGAAAAATAATTAACGCAATTCCCTGTGCCTAATAATGACTTTGAGATGACTAGCCTTAAATTGTTCGGCCAGAGTCTCTACCAAAAAAACGGAACGATGCTGACCGCCGGTACAGCCAATTGCGATCGTCAGATAACTGCGATTATCGGATTCAAATTTAGGCGCCCAACGCTGTATGAAACTGCCTATATCAGCCAGATAATCACCGACTACCGGTTCATTTTGTAAAAATTCCGCCACGGGCAAATCTCGCCCGGTAAGGCCGCGTAATTCTGGCGCCCAATAGGGATTCGGCAAACTCCGTGCATCAAAAACAAAATCAGCGTCCAGTGGAATGCCATATTTAAAACCAAACGACTGCAACAAAACCGATAGCGAAGCCTTACCTTTCTCACCGAGGCGATGTCTTAACAAATCCCGTAATTGATGATAATGACTGTAACTGGTGTCGAGTACAATATCGGCACAGGCCTCTACCGGCAAAATCATTTGCCGTTCAATTTCCAAGGCCTCTTTCAAGGGGCGGTATTCCGTCGTTAATGGATGACGCCGCCGGGTTTCACTATAGCGTTTGAGAATAATATTCTCATCGGCATGCATAAAAACCACTTCACACTCTATTCCTTTAGCGCGGATTGCTGCCAGACTGACAGGAAAATCAGCGAGTTTTTTGCGTTGATTACGCGCATCGATGCCTATGGCGGTTTTGTCATAGGTTTCTTTGTCTTCCAACATGACATGATCGATAAAGTCTTCCAGCATAGAAACCGGCAAATTATCAATGCAGTAGTATCCGCAATCCTCAAGCGTATCGAGCGCTATACTTTTGCCGGAGCCTGATAGACCACTGACAATAACCAGTTTCATGCGCTTAGACCTCGATCATGTCATCAGATCACGAATTAACGGTGATTATGGGTTTTTTCTTTATGCTTAACGATTTGTCTGTCTAACTTATCAACCAAGTTGTCGATAGCGACATACATATCTTCCTGAACATCTTCAGCAAACAATTTAGCGCCACTAATTTGCACAGTTGCTTCAGCCTTTTGTTCTAGTTTTTCAACGGTCAGAATGACATGAACATCCACCACATTGTCAAAATGACGTTTCAATTTACTAAATTTATCTTCAACATGGGCTTTTAAAGACTCAGTAACTTCTACATGATGACCCGTGATACTTAATTGCATGGCATGCTCCTTATAGTAATTATATGCTTCTGATTAAATCAGCCTTTTACGCTGGCTGGTAGAAGGAATCAACATCGCTTCGCGATATTTGGCAATGGTACGTCTAGCCACGTTAATTCCTTTTTCGTTCAACAAATCGGAAATTTTACTGTCGCTTAATGGCTTGGCAGGATTTTCACTAGCTACCAATTCCTTAATCAGCGCTCTAATCGCCGTTGCTGAACATTCTCCTCCACCCTCAGTACTGACATGGCTGGAGAAAAAATATTTAAATTCAATCACACCCTGTGGAGTGTGCATGTATTTCTGGGTAGTCACCCGAGAAATTGTTGATTCGTGTAACTCCAGTTCTTCTGCAATATCGCGCAGCACCATAGGCTTCATCGCGATAGCACCATGATCCAAAAACTCACCTTGCTTCTCAACGATACTTTTAGCCACTCTTAACAAAGTTTCATTTCGACTGTGCAAGCTTTTAATAAACCAACGCGCTTCTTGCAGATGATATTTCATACTCTGATTATCATGACTATTATCCGCACGCTTGATCATACCCGAGTAAATGGGGTTGATACGCAATTTTGGTGCAATATCAGGATTTAAGGCGACCAACCATTTGCCTTTGTATTTGGATACAAACACATCTGGAATCACATATTCGACTTCAGTTTTTTGCAGGCGAGCACCCGGTTTGGGATCCAGTGAACGAATCATTACCAAGATAGCCTGAAGCTGAGTTTCGCTTAAACCCAGTTTTTTCATTAGCTTGGCTTGATCGCAACTGGTCAATAAAGACAAATGCTCTCTGACAAACTCTAAAGCCACCTCCCTGAATGGAGTAGATTCGGGCAATTGCATGATTTGCAAAGCCAAACACTCGCCCAGATTCTGTGCCGCAATACCGACTGGATCAAAGTTCTGCACCATATGCAGAACCGCCTGAACCTCGTCCAGTTCAATATCCGGCATCTGGTCTAGCAAGCTTTGATGAATATCAACTAACTCACAATCCAGGTAGCCATCTTGGTTAATGGAATCAATAATCGCAATAGCAATGGCGTAATCACGTTCACTAACCGGTAATAATTCTAATTGCCAAAGTAAGTGATTGCTGACACTTTCAGCATCCGACTGAACCACCTGAAAATCGTTATCATCTTCGGAACCAGCAGCCTCTTCCCCATAGTTAAAGGCTGTGTCGTAAACATCTTCCCAACTGACATCAACCGGCAATTCGTCAGGAATATCCGTCTGCGAACCTTCACTGGTCACCTGATCAGTGTTATCTATCTTTTTTTCACGCTGGCCAGACAAAATATCGTCTTCCTCCAGCTCAAGCATAATATTGGATTCCAGCGCCTGCTGTATCTCTTGTTGCAGATCAAGCGTCGACATTTGCAGCAGCTTGATAGCCTGCTGCAATTGCGGCGTCATAGTTAAACTTTGAGAAATCCTGAGCTGTAAAGACTGTTTCATAATCTACCGTTGCTAAAGACTAAAGCTCTCACCCAAATAAACGCGTCTCACTTCCTCATTGTTGACTAATGCTTCTGCTTTTCCTTCAGCAATCACTTGGCCATTGTTCAAAATATACGCTCTGTCACAAATTTCCAAGGTTTCTCTAACCTTGTGTTCGGTAATCAAAATGCCAATCCCTCTCTGTTTAAGATGGGCGATGATTTTCTGCAAGTCCAGCACAGAAATAGGATCAACACCGGCAAACGGTTCATCGAGCAATATAAACTGGGGTTCAGATGCCAGCGCCCGGGCGATTTCCAGTCGTCTGCGCTCTCCCCCCGACAACGCAACGGCCATTTGATTGCGTAAATGACTGATGCTAAATTCTGCTAAGAGATCATCAATTTTTAGTTCAATATGACTATCACTCAGATCACGGCGCATTTGTAAGACTGCGCGCAAATTGTCAGCCACCGATAATTTACGAAAAATTGAAGCTTCTTGGGCCAAATAACCGACACCTAAACGTGCACGCTGATGCATGGGGTAATGGGTTATGGATTTATCATCCAGATATATTTCACCCTTATCGGCACGCACCAAACCGACCAACATGTAGAAACTCGTTGTTTTGCCAGCCCCATTCGGCCCCAACAAGCCAACAATTTCGCCTGTACTGACTTCCAGACTTACACCTTCTACAACCTGGCGTTTGTTATAGCTTTTATAAAGATGCTTGGCACTTAATCGGGTCATGTTATTTCGCCTTTGAGCCGTCTTTAGACTTGGGCTTGATTACCGAATGCACTCGGGTGGAATTACTATTCGGCTCCCCCGCTTTTAACAGGGAGTTTTTAGTGTCATATTGAATGTATTCACTGGACTGTTTCGCATCGCCCTGGCGAACTGATGCTTTGTGCATAAAAATCAGCAAGTTTTGATCGGGATAATATTCATTCACTAGCCCTTCTCCAACCATTTCCTCTTTTCCCTCGGCAGGAATTTGCCGAAAATGCGAGGGTTGTCCGGTTGTTACCATTTTGCTGACATTACCATCTTTCAAATAGACAACCAGCTTATCACCCTCCACTTTGATGGAGCCTTGTGTGGCATGCACATGCCCCACATAAGTACTGACTTGCTGTTTTTCATCGTAGGTTGCACTATCCGAGTCAATATTAATGGGTTGATCGGCATCCGATGCCAAGCCCCACGCCTGTCCCACAGTTAGGACGAGCAAGATATTAATGAGTAGGATTCTTTTTAAGCTCATAATAGCCTTTAACGGTGGACAACAATTTCAAATGAATAGGACTATCAAAGGTAACCTCGACCCCCGTTCCTGTTGTTCTATGCGGTGGACTGATGAGTTCTGTATAAGCACCAGACTCTGCAAAATGTGTGGATAATTTCACTAATAAGTCAGCACTGACAACAGTCAGCGACTTATTTTTTGGACTCGCGTCCCGATTAATCACCGAGCGACCGTGCATGTGTAAAGTATCACCATCTTCTTCCAATACAGCTGTTTCCGCTCTGATGACCCAAGGCGCTTGACCAGGCTTGAACAGAGTCATAATGGGCTGCGAGAACTGACTGGAGCCATCTTTATGGGAATGCCGCATTTCAGGTGCAAACAATTCACTCACCGGCAAACCCGTCTCATCCGTAGACATTTTAGAATACTCTAAACTGATTAAGTCCAGATTATTGTCAACCAGCTTGGTTAGTTGAGCCGATTCATAGCGCCATTGTGTCAGCCACCATGAGCCTAAAGCCAGAACAAACACCAAGCAATAGACTTTGTATTCTTGTAACCAGGTCATAGATAGTTCTGCAACATGGCGTCAAAATTTCCCTGAACCTGCAAAATCAGGTCACAAACCTCACGAACCGCCCCCAGACCACCCAGGGTCTCGGTACACCAATCAGCATGGTTTTTGACCGCAAAATTTGCATCGGCTACCGCCACAGCAAAGCCCACTTGCGTCATGATCGGCAAATCAATCACATCATCGCCAAGGTAGGCCACCTGATCAGGCGTAAGCGATAAGCGGCTTATGACATCTTGGAAGGCTTGACGCTTGTTTTCATGTCCTTGATACACATGCTCTATACCGAGGCTTTGCATGCGTAAGGCAACCGAATTCGACTTGCGGCCAGAAATAACAGCAATTTCAACACCCGATTGTTTTAACAGTTTCATGCCATGACCATCACGCGCATGGAAAGACTTGTATTCCACACCGTTCTGGTCGAAAAACAAACGCCCATCGGTCAGCACACCATCCACATCCAGAATCAATAACCTGAGTGCTTTGATTTTGGCGCTGAGTTCGGGGCTAATATTTACGCTATTCATGATTCAAACTATTCCTGCACGCAGCAGATCGTGCATATTGAGGGCCCCTTGTAAGCGATGCTGACGATCAACGACAAGCAAGGCATTGATTTTTCTGCTCTCCATAATTTGCAATGCTTCTGCAGCCAGGACATCGGCCGTGGTCGTGGCACAATGCACAGTCATAACCTGATCAATAATGGATTCGCGAACATCCAAGCCTTTTTCCAGCATACGGCGTAAATCGCCATCGGTAAAAACACCTAAAACGCGTTGCTGATCATCGACCACGGCAGTCATACCCAGTTTTTTATCAGTCATCTCCAACAAGGCATTCGCTACACTGACACCTGGACTCACTCTGGGTAATTGCTGACCTGAATGCATGACATCGCTGACTTTAAGTAATAAGCGTTTACCTAAACTACCACCGGGATGCGATAGCGCAAAATCATCGCGGGTAAACCCTCTGGATTGGAGTAAAGCAACAGCCAGGGCGTCCCCCATGACCAAAGCGGCAGTGGTACTGGCGGTAGGCGCCAAGCCTAAAGGACAGGCCTCTTGTTCAACGGCAACATTCAGATGCACAGTGGCCAAAGTCGCCAAGGTGGAATCAGGTTGACCGGTCATAGCCAGCAAAGGCACACCTAAACGCTTGATGAGAGGCAAGATAAGCAGCAGTTCGGCTGTTTCACCAGAGTTTGACAAGGCTAAAACCACATCATCACGCGTGATCATTCCCAAATCACCATGACTAGCTTCACCCGGATGCACAAAAAAAGCCGGGGTTCCGGTACTGGCCAGAGTGGCAGCAATTTTTCCACCGATATGTCCAGATTTTCCCATACCGAGAACCACCACCCGCCCCTTACAGGCCAGGATCAGACGACATGCCTGAACAAATTGCTCATTGATTTGCGCACTTAAGGCCTGAATAGCGTCTGCTTCAGTTTGAATCACTGCTAAAGCCAGTTCTCGAATATCGTTATCTTGCCCCACGTTACTCATCTAAGCCAGAAACCATTAAAAACAGGAACTATTATTGCATGTAATTCATTTGCTTTTCATCTCAAGTCATTGACTTATTCTTGAAGCCTCATAGAAAATAGCCTGCTTTCTCATTCAATGTCTGTCAAACTAAAGCCTAATGGCCAATAATCAAAATTCTGATAATGCACTCGTCACCATTCGCAACCTGAGCTTTTCCAGAGGTTCGCGAAAAATTTTTGACGACATTAGTCTTGATATCGAGCGCGGCAAAGTCACAGCCATCATGGGCCCCAGCGGCACCGGAAAGACCACATTACTCAAAATCATTGGTGGTCAGTTAACGCCTGAGCAAGGCAGCGTGCATGTGGATGGTCGTCATGTCCACCGTCTGAAAAAACACGATCTGCTTAAACTGCGCAAACGCATGGGTATGTTATTTCAGAGCGGCGCTCTTTTGACCGACATGAGCGTTTATGACAACGTCGCCTTTCCTCTGCGCGAACACACCCAGTTGTCTGAATCTATGATTCGTAGCCTGGTGTTAATGAAATTGCATGCAGTGGGCTTACGTGGCGCCCGAAACTTAATGCCCAACGAACTTTCTGGGGGTATGGCTAGACGGGTGGCATTAGCGCGAGCAATTGCTCTTGACCCTATGATGATTATGTACGATGAACCATTTACCGGTCAGGACCCGATTTCCATGGGGGCTTTAGTACATTTAATCAAATCTCTAAATGCAGCCTTAGGCCTGACCAGTGTTATCGTATCGCACGATGTGCAAGAAACGGCAGCGATTGCGGATTACATCTATGTCTTATCAGAAGGTAAAATAGTCGGCCGCGGTACGCCAGCTGAACTCGAGATTTCTGATTCGAAATGGGTGCAGCAATTTATGAATGGCAACCCCGATGGTCCGGTGCCTTTCCATTACCCAGCACCCGATTACCTGGACGATCTGCTGGCATCTTAAAAACATAGTGAGAAACACACCAGACCATGTTCCAATTGTTTGAATCTCTAGGCCAATCCACACGAGAGTCCTTCGCTAAGCTGGGACGTAGCTCATTGTTTTTGCTTAATACTTTAGCCGGCGTCCCCGACACCATGACCCGGCCGACACTGTTGGTCAAACAATTATTTAGCGTCGGCGTCTTGTCGTTTTTAATTATTACCATCTCAGGTTTATTCGTTGGCATGGTTTTGGGTTTGCAAGGCTTTTATACCTTGTCTGACTTTGGTGCTGAGGAATCGCTTGGCGTCATGGTAGCTGCCTCGCTGGTGCGCGAATTAGGCCCAGTCGTTTCAGCCTTGCTGTTTGCGGGTCGCGCGGGCTCTGCCTTGACCGCTGAAATCGGCCTGATGAAAGCCACTGAACAACTTTCAGGCATGGAAATGATGGCTGTCGACCCAATTAAGCGCATAATTAGTCCGCGATTTTTAGCTGGTTTTATTTCTACCCCCTTATTGGCAGCCCTATTCAGTACCATTGGCGTGAATGGCGGACATATGGTGGGAGTCGGCATGCTGGGTGTTGATGACGGTGCATTTTGGGCACAAATGCAAGCGAGCATCGATTTTCAGCAAGATATTATTAACGGCGTCATTAAGAGCATCGTCTTTGGTTTTGTCGTGTCCTGGATTGCTTTATTTGAAGGTTATGACACTATTCCCACCGCTGAAGGTGTCAGCCGCGCCACCACCCGCACCGTGGTTAACTCGGCTTTTGCGGTTCTGGGCCTGGATTTCATTCTAACTGCACTGATGTTTGGAGATATTTAACATGCACAATACTAAGACCCAGGACACTTTAGTCGGTCTTTTTGTTGCCAGCGGCATTGCCGCTTTATTTTATATGGCGATGCAAGTGAGCAATCTGGGTTCCTACACAGGTGGCGAGACTTACACCATCATCGCTCAGTTTCAGAATTCAGGCGGACTCAAAATCAAATCACCGGTGTCAGTGGCGGGTGTGCGCATTGGCCGAGTGTCGTCGATCCGTTTAGACAAAGACAGTCACGAATCGATTGTCGAAATGCAGATCGAAAGCCAATATAACAACCTGCCTGATGACTCAGGCGCCAGCATTTATACAGCCGGCCTGCTGGGAGAACAATATGTCAGTATCGACCCTGGCCCCGGTATTTCTGGCGAATTTTTAAAAGACCGTAGCAAAATTGACAATGTCAGTTCAGCCATCATTTTGGAAGAAATGATAGGCAAGTTCCTGATGAACAAAGCGGACAGCAAATAATGCCTGCTTTAAAACTCACTGAGGAAGCCCCAGGCTACTATACTTTGAAGGGTAGCCTGACTTTTGCCAGTATCGATAGTCATGCACCGCAACCATTTAAGTTTTTACGTGGCGTGGATAGCATGAGTATTGATCTGTCACAACTACAAGCAAGTGATAGCGCAGGTCTGGCACTGATGATCGAATGGATCAGACAGAGCCGCATGAGCCGGGTGAAACTGAGTTTTCGCAATATTCCGGAACAACTAATGGCATTAGCCAGAATCAGCGGTCTGGATGACAGCGATTATTTTATTGGCCATGACCTCAACACAACGTCATCGCCGACTGACAACAGCTAAAAACATAACATCATGGATAAACTACTGATCAAAGGCGGCCAGCGTCTGAATGGCGAAGTCCGTATCTCTGGCGCCAAAAATGCCGCCTTGCCAATACTGGCCGCTACAATTTTGTCTGACAAACCCGTCACGGTTGGCAATATTCCGCATTTGCACGACATTACCACTACCATGGAATTGCTCGGTCAAATGGGTGTAGGCTTAATGGTCGATGAAAAAATGAACATCGAAGTCAATGCCAACACCATAGACAAATACGAAGCACCTTACGAATTGGTGAAAACCATGCGTGCTTCCATTCTGGTACTGGGGCCGCTACTGGCACGTTTTGGCGAGGCACACGTTTCTTTACCCGGTGGTTGTGCGATCGGCTCACGCCCGGTTGATATCCACATTGATTCTCTGATCAAAATGGGTGCCGACATTCAGGTTGACTCAGGTTATATCCATGCCTATACCAAACGCCTGAAAGGCTGTCATTTGGTCTTGGACAAAATTACGGTGACTGGCACCGAAAATATTTTAATGGCCGCCACGCTAGCGGATGGCATTACCATTATCGAAAACGCTGCCAAAGAACCCGAAGTTTCTGATTTAGCCAATTTCCTTAATGCCATGGGCGCCAAAATCAGTGGCATCGGCACCGATATTCTGGTCGTGGAAGGCGTTGAGCGGGCCGGGTTAAACTCAAAAATACCGATCCCAGTATTTTGGATGCTGTGCTGGTTAAATTACGTGAAGCCGGCGCCGACATTACAATTGGCGAGGACTGGATTGAACTGGATATGCACGGCAAACAACCCAAATCGGTATCAATCCGCACTGCGCCTTACCCGGCGTTCCCTACCGATATGCAAGCCCAGTTCACAGCGCTCAATTCGATTGCTAACGGCGTAGGACTGATTACCGAAACTATTTTTGAAAATCGTTTCATGCATGTTCAAGAACTGCAACGCATGGGTGCGCAAATCAAAGTGGAAGGTAATACCGCTATCTGCACAGGTAGCGAAGGCTTAAAATCTGCGCCTGTCATGGCCACCGATCTGCGCGCCTCAGCGAGTCTGGTCTTGGCCGCGCTGGTAGCGGATGGTGAAACCCTGGTCGACAGGATTTATCATATTGATCGTGGTTATGATCATATTGAAGAAAAACTCACTCAATTAGGCGCCACCATTCGTCGAGTACCACGCTAAGGATAAAACGCATGTTAACCATTGCTGTTTCTAAAGGTCGTATCTATGAAGAAGCTTTACCATTACTGGCCGAAGCGGGGATTACACCTATCGATGATCCTAAGAAAAGCCGTAAGCTGATTCTGGACACCACCCGGGATGACGTCAAACTGGTCATTATCCGTGCCACCGACGTACCGACTTTCGTTGAATATGGCGCAGCTGATTTAGGCATTGCCGGTAAAGACGTACTTCTGGAACATGGCGCCGAAAGCCTCTATGAGCCTTTGGATCTTGGAATTGCTGGCTGCCGACTGATGACGGCCGCACGGGTTGACGCACCGGCGATTAACGGCCGCATTCGCGTCGCCACCAAGTATGTCAAAACGGCACAACGTTATTTTGCTGATTTAGGCGTTCAAGCCGAAATCATCAAGCTTTATGGCTCCATGGAATTAGCACCTTTGGTAGGCCTGGCTGACTGCATCGTCGACCTGGTTGATACTGGCAACACCTTAAAAGCCAACGGTTTAGAACCCAGAGAACTGATTACCCACATCACGTCCAGACTGGTTGTGAACAAAGCGGCCATGAAAATGAAACACGAGGCCATCCAAGCCTTAATTAATCAATTGGAAATCACCTTAGCCCAACGGTAAGCAGTATGACAGCTATTAACATGATCCGACTGGATGCCAACAGCACTGATTTTAATCAACAGTTAAAGCAAAGGCTGGCTTGGGATGCAAGCGATGACTTGGCCATTCACCAGCGGGTTTTGGAAATCATTGCCGCTGTGCGCCAACAAGGTGATGCCGCGCTGGTTGACTATACAAATCGTTTTGATCGTTGTGCCTTTAAATCCGGTGCCGATCTGGAATTAGACAAACAAGCCTTGCTAGATGCCTGGGACAGCCTACCCAGTGAACAAGCTGTCGCTTTACAGAGTGCTGCCAATCGCATCCGTGCCTATGCCGAAAATCAAAAACTGCAATCCTGGCAATACAGCGAAAATGATGGCACTGTCCTTGGACAAAAAGTTACGCCCTTGGATAAAGCTGGGCTCTATGTGCTGGGTGGAAAAGCCGCTTATCCTTCATCGGTTTTGATGAACGCAATTCCCGCTAAAGTTGCCGGTGTTGGCGAACTGATCATGGTTGTCCCCACGCCTGGCGGCGAAACCAATCCCTTGGTCTTAGCAGCGGCGCATGTGGCGGGCGTTGATCGTGTTTTCACTGTCGGTGGTGCACAAGCCGTCGCGGCCTTGGCCTATGGCACCGAAACCATTCCAGCAGTCGATAAAATCGTCGGTCCCGGCAATATTTACGTCGCAACCGCCAAAAAGCTGGTGTTTGGCCAGGTCGGGATTGACATGATTGCCGGTCCTTCGGAAATTTTAATTATCTGTGATGGACAGACCCATCCTGACTGGATTGCCATGGATATGTTCTCTCAGGCCGAACACGATGAGAACGCCCAGGCAATTTTGATCAGTCCTGACCAGGCTTTTCTGGATCAAGTCGAAATCAGCATTAACCGTCTGCTGCCAGAAATGGAACGTGCCGACATTATCCGGGCATCTTTGAGCGGACGTGGCGCTTTTATCAAGGTGAACGACTTACAACAAGCGGCGGACATCACCAATACAATTGCGCCAGAACACTTGGAGTTGTCAGTTGCCGATCCTCAGGCACTTTGCGATCAAATTCGTAATGCCGGCGCGATTTTTCTGGGTCGCTATACCGCCGAAGCATTGGGCGATTATTGCGCAGGCCCAAATCACGTATTGCCTACCTCGAGTACCGCCCGCTATTCCTCGCCGTTGGGAGTCTATGATTTCCAGAAACGTAGCAGTTTGATTAACTGTTCAGCAGCCGGCGCACAGCAATTGGGTCGTATTGCATCGGTACTGGCGCGAGGTGAATTCCTGACTGCTCACGCCCGTTCCGCCGAATTCAGACTGTAACTCAGACCCCTCTAAGCGAGCTACCCAGATGACGCAAACTTTGATCAAGCGCTGGTTTCGTCCAGAAGTTTTAGCCTTGTCGGCTTATCACGTCGCCGACGCTAAAAACTTTATCAAACTGGACGCTATGGAAAACCCGTTTCCTTGGCCAGAGACCATTCAAGCAGAGTGGTTAGACAGATTAAAAAACTGCGAAATCAACCGTTACCCAGACCCAGAAGCACGCGAACTGGTTAAATCCTTACGGCAAAGCCAGTCTATCCCTGATGATCTGGCTGTCATTCTTGGCAATGGCTCAGATGAAATCATTCAGATTCTGTTAATGGCCTTGAACAGCGAGGCCAGTGTGCTGGCTGTCGAGCCTAGTTTTGTCATGTACAAACAAATAGCGGTTAGTCTGGGGTTGAATTATCAAAGTGTTCCCCTGCAAGCGACTGACTTCAGCCTCGATTTAGACGCACTGTTAGAGGCTATCAAGCTTCATCAGCCGGCACTGACTTTTCTGGCCTATCCGAACAATCCAACCGGCAATCTGTTCAGTCTTGAGAGTCTGGAAGCGATTATTCAGGCCAGTCCTGGCATAGTCGTCATCGATGAAGCCTACGCACCATTTACCGATGCCAGCTTCTTGCCGCGTATCCAGAACTACAAGCATGTTGTCGTCATGCGTACGGTTTCCAAACTGGGTCTAGCGGGTCTGCGACTGGGCTACTTAGTGGGTTCCACAGAGATTCTTGACGAGCTAAACAAGATTCGTTTGCCTTATAACATCAATATTCTGACCCAGCTAACTGCAAAGTTTGCATTGGACCATCAGGGATTTTTGCAACAGCAAACCACCGTACTAAGAGCCGAACGAGCAAGTTTATTGGCTGCTTTAAACGCATTAACCGATATTCAGGCTTATCCAAGTCAGGCGAATTTCATTATGTTCAGA
>RFQK01000160.1 GCA_009925045.1 Methylococcaceae bacterium | reverse complement strand
GTTACCACTGCTTTTAATATGCTATAGCCAATGTAGACTTCTCCGAAGCCTAAATACACTAAGACGATTGAAAACCAGATATTGGGCATGAGTAAGCCGTAAAAAAATCCGTTTCTTAACCAGACCCTAATCCCCATGTATGGGGCAGCATGATGGACGCGATGCAGAGGCCAGAGAAATTTGAAGGTATGAGCTGAACGATGCCACCAATACTGCACCATATCTTCTAAAAATAAAAATGCTAAGAATTGTTGCCAGTGGGGCACATCGACTAAAATATTTTTATATTCTGGGATTAACTCGACGGTAATTTGAGCTGTTAATAAGACTATGATGGGTCTGATTAATACCATAGACTGAAACAGTACAAATCCATCGATCAAATGATTTTGCCAGCTGATGCCTTTAAATGGTGCTCTTCTTAAGACTATTTCTATAATCAGAAAAAAGAGGAATAAAGCGACGTAATATAAAGCTGAGTAGTAATTTTCCATTTTATCTCGCATAAAAATTCGAATTCGAGAATATATTAGAAAATATCGTATAAATTTAAAAATGATATATGTTCATTTTTATATCACTAATTCGAATATTTGTTTTTGCACAAAAAAGCCCAACACTAAATTGTTGGGCCTGGAAGATATGAAATAATTTAGATTTTTGCTGGTGTATACCAGATAGGTGATGACCAACCACGTTCCTGAATTGTGGCAGGTACTAAATCGGATAAAGGTTTACCTTGTTTAACAGCCAGAATGGTTGACCAACGTGGAGTCGGTATTTCTAGCACACGCAAATAGTATGCTGCCGGTTGAGCAGGATTAAATTCAGGATCACTCCAGACAGAGCCCAGTTCAGTAGCACCAATGCTATTTTCATACGTCGCAGTTGCAAGATTCACGGTATTGCCTACAGCAGGCGCTAAACCGGTTTTACTATTCACTTTACGTTGATCTGACAAAGCGATGTCAAAGATTTTTTCGACTTGTTTACCTTCATGTAACCAGACTTTAACCACCTGTAAGCGATCAAGGTTAGCGCCATTAGGATCTTTTTGTCCCCAAACTACAAATTTTGGGGCTTTTGCACTGGCGGGTTTTTGAGGTAAGTCTCCACCCATAGGTACACCATTGGCGTATGCCTTCTGGATCCACTGCTTATCTTTCAGAATATTGTTTTCAATTTCCCAGCCACTGAAGAAACGGAATTTAAGACGGGTGCCAGAAGTAGCAAAAGTTTCTTTTCGACGTAAGCCATCATACAAGGATTCACGCGTGTTCTGTTCAGCCCAGATACCTGTCAGGTTACCTGAGCCATTTTCCAAATAACTGGTATCGGCGGTGTTTGGATTGGGGCCGGCTGGTAACAAGTTTTTAAGCCGATTCCGGAAATCTTCAACATTTGGAATATTTTTGCTAGGATCAATGCCACCAAAGGTTCCAACAAAAGCATTTTCTGCTGAAGTCGTCAGACCATTATGAAAGTCGGTTGCTCCCACAACTCCGTATTTAAAGGGATTAACCCCATTAGCGCGTTTGGCAAGCGCCAGGCCGCGGCCTAAAGCATCACGCACATAACTACCTTCGGGTTTGCTTTTTTTGTCAGGATTCACTAACAAATGGTCATAAAACTCAAATTTAGCAAATTCATCATTGGGCGACAGAGCAGGGTGGGTTTCTGAAGCACCTTTGTTTTGTGAAATTTCCGCTAAAGGTTCATTACTGGCGCGCAACTCTGCATAGGCCTGATCGATAGGTCTGCCATTACTGTCTAACCAGTCGAATAGCAAACCATTACTAGCATTGGAATTATGGGGGATTGCGAGTGCTTCGTAACCTTCTTTGCGTGATTTCTCCAGGAAATTCCATAAGTCTTCGGGGCGGTCTGAATCAATCGCTGTAAAAGGATTAGGGGCCTTGTCACCTTTAAAAATGACATTGCGATGCAGGTTCTGGCCGTCCGGCATAGCTGTCCATTCGTAGGCGACGAAAGTAGTAAATTTTCCTGGTTGGTAATGCGCATTAGCGGCATTGATTTCACGCTGCCAAGCTGACTCCGAAAGCGCCTTGCTATCCACCCCAGGAATGCCACCGCCACCTTTACGTAAGGAACCTACTAACTTAAGAAAGGTTTTAGTTCTTTCTTTGTCATCCTGGAGAGCTTTACCAAAGTCGCTTTGGGACAATTGACTGTTTGGGTCTTCCAGTGTATTGAACACGCCAATATTTTCTGAGTGGTCTGTGACCGCAAGAAAGTCTAAGGGTTCATGTCTTTTAACCTTTTCGCCTAAATAATCAACCGCTTCACCGCGAGCAAATTTATAGGCATCGTTAGGATCAGCTTTCGCGCCAAACAAGACATAAGCATCGAAAGAATAATTGGTATGTAAGTGCAGGTCGCCATAAAAGGCTTCACGATTAGGGCCTGCAGATACGTGGTTTTCATTGGCTACAGAGCCAGTAGCCGAAGCAATCAATGCAGCGCCAATGGCGACGGCTAATGTTTTCTTAATCATCTGTCTCTCCATGTGATTTGATTTTCCTGATGGGTTAATGAAATAGTAAATGAATGCGTTCTATCATCCAGAATGAAGCGAAGCTGCCTATGCCATAGGGTGTTAACCACTTGCTCCAAGACGGTAATGGCTCCAAGATGGTAATGATCGAATCGTGCGTTTAATCAATATGTGAATTATGAGAACAGCAACGACAAAGATCAGTTGACCAATCTCTACACCAATGTTGAATAGCAAAAGTGCTCCGGGTATGTTGGTCGGCGGTAGGCCAATTTCTGCGAGGGATCCGGCAAAGGCAAAACCATGCAATAAACCAAAAACAAAGGCGATTAACCAAGGATATTTCACCGTTAAACCGTGCACGCCCTGATAATACCGAACCACTTCGACCGCTACGAAAACAATACTTAGCGCAACCAGAGCCTCAACAATAGCGGGTTTAATATCAACAAAACCCAGGGCGGCCAGCGCGAGGGTTATGCTATGCGCAACTGTAAAGGCGGTAATTGTTTTTAATAACTTCCAGCGATTGTTGACCAGCAATAAAAGCCCTAGCACAAAACTTAAATGATCATAGCCGGTGAGGATGTGTTCAATACCCAGTTTGGTATAGGCAAAAACCGGCAATTTTCCGGTACCGGTCAAATGAATTTCAAAACTGTTTTGACCAGGTTTAAGGACTTCCTGAATTTGCTGTCCATTCAGAAAACTGACGTTTATCAAGGCGTCGGTAATAGTGTTTTCTAACCCTTCAATTTTGATTTCTGCACCGTCAAAAGAGTCTTTGCTAGCGTTTAGGTTTTCCCAGCGACGAACCAAAAAACTATTGGCTGAGGTTTCTCTTTGGGGTTTAGCATCCAGCAGGCCGTTCGATAGTTTAGGTACCAGATGCAGCGCTAATGTGCCATTACTGGGTTGTTTCCAAAGGACATCGAATTGATTGGCTGATTTTTCGGTAATTTCTAGATATGCCGGACGTATTTCGTGCGCACTAATTGGCTGGTTGATTAAAAACACCAGTGCCAAAAACCAGAGTATTGAATATTTCATATCGCTTATCCGATCACAATATCGAAATCTTTTTTAAGCTTTTCATACGCTTCGGCATTGTTCTTTTTACGCGTGTCTTCAACATAATCATGACGTACCGCATCGATTACGCTGTGGAAATCCGGATAAGCGACTGATGAAACATGACTGATTCTGATCAGATGCCAACCTAGTCCAGAAGCAAAAGGACCTTGCCATTGACGGCTATCAAGATTGAACAATGTGTGGCTTAAATCACTTCTGCCAAAAACACGAATGACATCGGCTTCAGTCAGATTGACATAGTCGTAAAGACCTGAGAAGTTGTCACCCAATTCTGGGGCGCGTGATTTGTTTTGAGTATTGAGCCTCTCCAGATTCTGAC
>RFQK01000159.1 GCA_009925045.1 Methylococcaceae bacterium | reverse complement strand
TCAACATCAACGAGTAGTTTAAGATCCTGACGATCGAGATAAGATAATTTCAGCAAGGAAAAAGGCAGAAGCACACCCGCAGTCTTGGACTTTGCTTGACGCACGCCCTTCGCCAATAGGCTAATTACGCCGTAATCCTGACTGAACACATCTAATATTAGACTGGTTTCACGATAAGGCTTGTGTTGCAGAATATAGGCAGGCTGAAGATAGACGTGCGCGCCATCCATCACTCAATACTGTCGATAAATCCAAGACTTTGCAAAGCCCGCTCATTATCAGACCAGCCTTTTTTGACTTTAACCCATAACTGCAAATAGACTTTCTGATCAATCAGACGTTCAATATCGATGCGAGCTTCGGTACCAATATTTTTCAACATGGCACCTTGTTTACCAATCACAATACTTTTCTGGCTGTCTCGTTCCACCAGAATAGCCGCATAGATTCGGCATAATTCCGGATGTTCTTCGTAGCGCTCAATTTCAACAGTCAAAGCATAAGGCAATTCATCACCTAAACGCCGGGTTAATTTCTCGCGAATAATCTCCGCTGCAAAAAAACGCTCTGGACGGTTAGTGATCTGATCAGCCGGATAAATAGGCTCAGCAGTCGGTAATAAGTCCATAATCGCATCTTCCAGCGCCTGCAGATTCTGGCTTTTTAAGGCTGAAACAGGAATTAGCTGTTCAAACGGATAGGCTTGTTTAGCTTGATCAAAAAAAGCCAAGGTGGCGTTCCGGTCTTTAAGCTTGTCGATTTTGTTGACCACCAAAATCACTGGCAATCCTGCCTGATGCAGCTTTTTAAAGATTTGCTGATCGTACTCATGCCAGAATAAACCATCGAGCAACCAAACCACCACATCCACACCTAACAAAGTTGCATCAGCAGTTTTGTTTAGATAGCGGTTTAACACCTTTTTCTCGTCCTGATGCATACCTGGCGTATCCATAAAAATCGCCTGACCCACTTCAGTGGTTTTAATGCCCAAAATACGATGTCGGGTAGTTTGCGGTTTACGTGAGGTGATACTGAGTTTTTGACCCAGTAGATGATTCATTAAGGTTGATTTACCTACATTAGGTCTGCCAATTAAGGCAACATAGCCACATTTCATCCGTTTTAACTTTGAAGTAAGGACAACATATTTTCCGCCGCCAATTGCTCGGCCCGTTTTCGAGAAATTCCACTACCGGTTGTAAATTGCGGATGAATGGAAACCGTACACTTCACCTCAAAGGTCTGAGCATGATCCGCACCAGTCATACTTAACAATTCGTAAACAGGCAAAGGTTTACGACGCCCTTGCAACAGTTCCTGCAGACGAGTTTTAGGGTCTTTATTCCAACTATCTAGTCTGATCTCAGCCAGTTTATCGGCAAACAAACGACTAATCCATTCCTGACAGGCAACCACCCCCTGATCTAAAAGCAATGCACCGATAATCGCTTCTAACGCATCCGACAGAATTGAATCGCGACGAAAACCACCGCTTTTCAGCTCACCGGAACCTAAAATCAGATAATCACCTAGCTGATGTTGGCGCGCTAATTCGGCCAGAGAAGTCTGATTGACCAGACTGGCACGCAAACGACTGAGCACACCTTCTCCCGCTTCGGGAAATAATTCATACAAACGCTGAGCAATCACGAAGCCTAGCACAGAGTCTCCCAGATACTCTAAACGCTCATTATTGCGACTTCCGCTACTGCGGTGACTGAGTGCCTGAACGAAAAGACTAATATCCTGAAACTGCAACTCAAGACGTTTAGCTAGAACCTCGGGTTTTTTAATCATTCCGCAACTGATCAGTTCAAGATTGTTCCTAAACGACCAAAGGCAATACCATGATGGTCTAAGTCCCAGTTCATCCAGATAAAAAAGGCCTTGCCGACCAAATTGGCTTCGGGAACAAAGCCCCAATAGCGACTGTCATTACTATTGTCACGATTGTCGCCCATTACAAAATATTGTCCTTCAGGCACCACAAACACATCTTCTACCGTTGCAGCACCCGGCAGAACCAAGATGTCGTGTTTAACCGTTTCCAAGCTTTCTTCAAAACGATTTGCACCAGTCATCGATGCCCCCTGACCGACGCCCTCATAGACACCCAGAGGCACTTGCGAAGCCAATTGACCATTGACGTAAACTTTTTTGTCAAAATAAGCGATTCGATCACCGGGCAAACCGATCACACGCTTGATGTAATCGATTGAGGGTTGACGCGGAAAGCGAAATACAACGATATCACCGCGCTTAGGTTCGCTCACTTCAATAATTTTGGTATTTAAAACCGGGAGTCGCACGCCATATGCAAACTTGTTCACCAAAATAAAATCACCAATTAATAAAGTTGGCATCATGGAACCAGACGGAATACGGAACGGTTCAGCTAAAAATGAACGCAATAACAAGACAATCAGCACAACCGGAAAAAACGAGCGGGCATACTCAACCAGCAAGGGTTCTTTGCTCACGTCATACAACTGACGGGTGGCTTTGATATACAGCGCATACGCACCCCAGACTACCCCTGTCAGGAGACTGGCTACGACCAGAAAAAAAGAAAAATCGTAATCCATGTTCTACTCTTTATTTACCTGAAGGACAGCTAGAAAGGCTTCTTGAGGAATCTCAATGCTACCGACTTGTTTCATACGCTTCTTACCCGCTTTTTGCTTTTCCAACAGTTTTTTCTTACGGGTAATATCACCGCCATAACATTTTGCGGTTACGTTTTTACGCATCGCTTTTACCGTAGAACGGGCAATAATTTTAGAGCCAATTGCAGCCTGTATCGCCACTTCGTACATTTGACGCGGAATCAGATCTTTCATTTTTTCAACCAGATCACGACCACGATTCTGACTGAGATCACGGTGCACAATGATCGATAAGGCATCAACTTTATCACTGTTGATAAGGACGTCCAGTTTCACGAGTGGCGCTGGATCAAAGCGTAAAAACTCGTAATCAAAAGAAGCATAACCACGACTGACTGATTTAAGCCGATCAAAGAAATCCAGTACCACCTCACTCATCGGCAATTCATAATTCAATGAAACTTGCCCACCGACATACTGCATATTTTTTTGAAGGCCACGCTTCTCGACACACAGATTAATCACATTCCCCAAATAAGCTTGTGGGACCAGAATATTAGCCAGGATGATAGGTTCACGAATTTCGGTAATAGTGCCTGCATCTGGGAGTTTGGCCGGATTATCGACCATTAGAACCTCACCTCCGTGAGTTTCGACCTCATAAACCACTGTCGGAGCCGTGGTAATCAGATCAATATTGTATTCACGCTCCAGACGCTCCTGCACAATCTCCATATGCAGCATACCCAAAAATCCACAGCGAAAACCAAAGCCCAAAGCTTGCGAAGTTTCCGGTTCATAGTTCAAGGCGGAGTCATTTAAGCGCAGTTTATCGAGCGCCTCGCGCATAGCCACAAAATCGTCAGAACTGACCGGATAAAGACCGGCAAATACCCGAGGCTGGACTTTCTCAAAACCCGGCAAGACCTCTTTTGCCGGATTATCGGTCGCGGTGATGGTATCACCCACCGGCGCACCAAAAATATCTTTAATCCCAGCAACGATAAATCCTACTTCACCGGTCTGTAACTCAGGCTTTTCAAATTGTTTAGGCGTAAACACCCCGAGTTTTTCAGCGATGTAAGACTTACCAGTCGACATGACGGTAATCTTCTGTTTACGTTTGAGCGTGCCATTCACAATACGAACCAGCGAAACCACACCCAAATAATTGTCGAACCACGAGTCGATAATCAAGGCCTGTAAGGGACCATCTTCCTGACCGCTAGGCGGAGGAATTTTCTGAATCAACTGCTCAAGCACAGACTCGACATTCAAACCGGTTTTAGCGCTGATCTGACAGGCTTCATCAGCAGGAATG
>RFQK01000158.1 GCA_009925045.1 Methylococcaceae bacterium | reverse complement strand
TAAGCATTCAGATCAGTCACACTGACATTCGCTCTAGAGACATCAATGTATGCCGTCACCTGAGTACCAGCCCTCAGGGCATCGCAGTCATGCAAACCACTACTTCCCGACCCAGAAATTGCTGAGATGTGAAATAACAATGGGTCCCAAGCATTCACCACCGTATCGGTCAGACTATTAGTAATTTTAATAGCAGAGGTTCCCCCAAACTCAGGGGCGGTGAGTGTTTTGACTTTGATACCCGAAAGCTGATATTCCAAATCAGCTTTCGCTGAACTTGAGGAGGCTTCGGCAGCCAAATACACAATCGGTTTGACCTGAGTCAGATTTCCGGCTAGCGCATCATCAAAATACGAGGATTTAATCCAGGCAAAGGTACTGACTGAATTTTGATCGGCATCCTGAATGCCATCGGCGTTCAGGTCACCATCTTTCCCGCCTTTACCAGTCGAAGCCGACATAGTCGCCAGGATTTCCTCTACATTCGGTTCGATACCATCTTGATCAAAATCATCGTCACGTTTGAAACCAGTTGCAGACAATTCACTATCTGATTTTGGGGTAACACCATCACCCAGCCAAACACTGCCTGAGCCATCATCACGAATCACACAAGAGCCAAAAACTGAGCCTAAAACATCATCAGTCGCAATAAGACGTAAGGATTCAGGACCTTCCTTTGTACCATCATTACGGATGGTAAAACGCACCGATAACGAACCATTAGTAATTGCTACTTTGCTGCCTGTCTGATAATTCAGCCAGCTTTTTCCATCAAAGTATTGCAGTTGATGGTTGATATTTCCCGCTCTAATGTCAAATTAACTGATCTAAATGCTTATCTGAAATTTGTGTCCAAGGATACTATTAGTGCGGCGAAGGCAGCTAATATCAATTTAGTGGATTTGGATGGTAAAGCGATTACTACAGAAGGTTGGTACGACTTTACCCGCAAACAGAACAGCAGTGGTCAGTATGTCGGGGATGGTGCGCGATTTATCGTCGATGGCTTATTGATTAAAGCGATTGAATTAACACTCACGGACAATGCCTTTGGTGATAACGATATGCGCGTGGATCAGATATACGATCCAGGCACACCGGTTCTGAAATCGACGACCATCACCGCCTCTGATACACCGGGTCTGTTAGTGAATGTTAACAGCCTGACGACGACTGAACTGGGTAAAAGTGACACGTATACCGTGGCCCTGATGACCAAGCCGACCAGTAATGTGACGGTGAAGATGACGGGTCTGGATACGACTGAAGGCAGTTTAAGTAGCAGTAGCCTGAGTTTTACCTGAAACGGGGACTGAAGCGAGTTTTACTCTGGTACTGACTCGTCAGCCGACGCAGGATGTGCAGGTCAGCCTGACGGGCATTGATGATACTGAAGGTGCGTTGCAGACGGTTCAGAAGCTCAGTTTTACTGCCGCTAACTGGAATGTGCCGCAGACAGTGCGGATTAAAGGTGTGGATGACACCTTGGTGGATGGCAATATCCGCTATACGCTGACGGCGAGCAGCAGTTCCAATGATATTCACTACAGTAACAAAAGCTCTGCGGTGACGGTGACCAATAATGACAATGATGGTGGTGGCCTGCAGGTAACGCCCGCTAGCATTGTGACCCGGGAAACGGGGGAATCGGGGAGTTTCAGTGTTGCTCTGAAAACTCAGCCTGTTAGTCCAGTCACTGTTTTTATTGCAGGTCTGGATAGTACTGAAGGGGTGCTCAGTAACAATCAACTGCTGTGGGATACCAATAACTGGAATATTCCTCAGACCGTCACGGTTAAGGGGCTTGACGATAGTTTGGCTGATGGCGATATTCATTACGATCTAAAGCTGACCAGTGTGTCGATGGATCAGAATTACAACGGCAAAATAGCGGTTGTTAATGTCACTAACCAAGATAATGAAGCCGGCATTTTGGTGGTGGATAAGTCAACGCTGACCACTAGCGAACCGGATGTCGCCGATCAGTTTAATGTGGTTCTCAAAACCCAACCCCAAACCAATGTTACCGTCAGTCTGAGTGGTCTGGATGTGACTGAAGGGCGTTTAAGTGCTGATAAACTGGTGTTTACACCGGATAGCTGGAATAAACCCCAGACTGTTATTGTGACGGGTGTTGATGATAATTTATACGATCGCAATGTGAAATATACGCTCGAACTGAGAACATCGGGGGATAAAGTCTATGATGGTGTTAATTCTCAAATCGCTCAGCTAGAGGTCACTAACCTTGACGATTATCTTCAGGTCGAAAATATCACGGTCAATGAAGGCTCACCCTATGCGGTTTTCCGGATTTACGGATCCGAAGGGCAGCATCTGAGTCTGGGCCTGGAGGAAACCGGAACAAATTTTGCGCCCTTAGCGGGTAATGCTCAGATGGGCGTTGATATTGCCAATAAGTTGCAGTATTTCGACGGTGATGCCTGGCAAAACTATAGTCCTAGCCAGACAGTGACCTATCCTCGGGGCAGTACCACTCTGTTAGTCCGAGTAGCGGTTAAAAATGATACGGTTTTTGAAAAGCAGGAAACCTTTAAATTAAAAGTCGCAACCAATCATCAGATTAAATACGGTACCGGTATTATTTCTGATGATGGTCAGGGCCCGATTTATAACGACAGTGGCGCCGAAGTATTGAATCCGGATCTGGATGACGACCGGGTGTTTAGAATCAAAACCATTGCTGTAAATGAGGGATCGGATTATGCCGTCTTTACTATAGAAAATCCTTCACCGGCATCAGTTCGATTGGATTTACTGGCGATGGCTATCAATAATGGACCTGTGGCAACATTGGGTGTTGATTGTGGCAACAGCCTGCAATATTTTGATGGTAGCACTTGGCAAAATTACCAGGCTGAGAGCAAAGTTGCTATCAATAACGGGAAACTCTACGTGCGAGTGGCAATTCATAATGATCCACTTAAAGAGGGTCCAGAGTCTTTGCGACTGATTGCTACTGACGATGTTCAGGGTTCAACATCCGGTTCGTGTCTGATCCGAGATGACGGTTCGGGTAGCGTCTGGCTGGGTGATTCAGTCAAAGCACTGACGAAAGCTGAGATCAATGCACGCCAGTTTGTGCTTGACGATGATTTTGACCGTGATGGTGTGCTGCCTAATGTGGAAGAAATTCTGGCCACTATGTCTGCCTCTACCGGGCATGGCGGGAATGACGGCGATTTGAATGCTGACGGACTGATAGATTCTGATCAAAGTGCTGTTGCTACCATGGCCTGGATAAAAGCTGATTATTTTCAGGCTGCCGTTGATGGCACTCTGACCAAGGTTACGCCTATTGTCTATATTGCATCTGAGCCATCTTCCAGTCATGTTCAGGCGGATTATGAATATCAGTTGTCAAATATTGATGTCAAACCCTTAATCGACCCTGCTTTCGGGGGAACCTCGGCTATAAAATTACAAAATGCCGCTGGAGAAGAGGTTCTGAATGCTTGGGATCCTTTGCAGTTTGTTTTAAAACCCAATATCAATACTAATACCCAACATCTGAATGATATTGATCCTGTTCGTTCGGGTACACAAGTTAAGGTGCTGATTGATATTTCAAGAGCCAATGCCACATTAACCAGTTTAAATGCCTATTTAAAGTTTGTTCCTCAGACTACGATTGATGCTGCCCATTCGGCAAATATCAATTTGCTGGATCTGGACGGTAAACCGATTACCACCGAAGGCTGGTATGACTTTACCCAGCATCGGGATGCTAAAGGGCAATGGACCGGTGATGGTGCGCACTTTATCACTGAGGGTATTGATATTAAAGCCATTGAGCTGACCCTGACCGATAATGCTTTTGGGGATAATGACATGAGTGTCGACCGGATACTGGATCCGGGAACACCAGTATTAAAATCGAGTCGACAACCCGTATCGATTATCTCTAAAAACACCATCATTGCCTCTCCAGAGGTG
>RFQK01000157.1 GCA_009925045.1 Methylococcaceae bacterium | reverse complement strand
AGGAGAACAACATGCCTTCGCGTAGAGATCTTGCGAACGCCATCCGCGCCCTCAGTATGGACGCTGTCCAAAAAGCCAATTCTGGTCACCCAGGCGCCCCGATGGGTATGGCGGACATCGCCGAAGTATTGTGGAACGATTTTTTAAACCACAACCCAGGCAACCCACAATGGGCTAACCGTGACCGTTTTATTTTGTCTAACGGCCATGGCTCGATGCTGATTTATTCGCTGCTGCATTTGGCCGGTTACAACCTGCCGATTGAAGAGCTGAAAAACTTCCGTCAATTGCACTCTAAAACCCCAGGTCACCCTGAATACGGTTACACCGATGGTGTCGAGACAACCACGGGTCCATTAGGCCAAGGGATTACCAATGCGGTGGGTTTTGCTCTGGCAGAGCGCACACTGGCGGGTCAATTCAACCGTCCTGGTCACGAAATCGTTGATCACCACACCTACGTTTTCTTAGGTGACGGTTGCTTGATGGAAGGTATCTCACACGAAGCCTGCTCACTGGCCGGCTCTATGGGTCTTGGCAAACTGATTGCTATCTACGACGACAACAACATCTCAATTGACGGTGAAGTGCGTGGTCATGGCAATGTCCACGGCTGGTTCCTGGATAACACCCCCAAACGTTTTGAAGCCTACGGTTGGCATGTCATCCCAACGGTTGACGGTCATAACCCTGAAGCGATTCAAAAAGCACTTGAAGAAGCCCGTGCGGTTAAAGACAAGCCTTCTATCATTTGCTGCCAAACCATCATTGGTTTTGGTTCGCCTAACAAAGAAGGCAAAGAAGAATGTCACGGTGCTGCATTAGGTGAAGCCGAAGTAGCGGCTACCCGTGAGCGTTTAGGCTGGCCACATGCGCCGTTTGAAATTCCTGCTGACATTAAAGCCGGCTGGGATGCGAACAACAAAGGTGCGCGTCTTGAAGCAGACTGGAATGCGAAATTCGAAGCTTACAAAGCAGCTCACCCTGCATTAGCGGCTGAATTTGAGCGTCGTGTAATCAAAGGCGAACTGCCAGCTGACTGGGCTGAGAAATCAGCGGCATTCATTGCGCAAGTCAACGAAAAAGCCGAAACCATTGCGACACGTAAAGCTTCACAAAACACCCTGAACGGTTTTGGCCCATTACTGCCTGAACTGGTCGGTGGTTCAGCTGACTTGGCAGGTTCTAACCTGACCTTGTGGTCAGGCTGTAAAGATGTCTGTGCACCGGGTTATGACGGTAACTACGTTTACTACGGTGTCCGTGAGTTTGGTATGTCAGCCATCATGAACGGTATTACCTTGCACGGTGGTTTTAAAGCCTACGGCGCGACCTTCCTGATGTTCTCTGAGTATGCGCGTAACGCCTTGCGTATGGCGGCTCTGATGAAAGCACCGACCATTTTCGTATTTACCCATGATTCGATTGGTCTGGGTGAAGACGGTCCTACGCACCAACCGGTTGAGCAAACTGCGACATTGCGTATGATTCCGAACATGAATGTTTGGCGTCCATGCGATGCGGTTGAATCGGCGGTTTCATGGAAATCAGCGATTGAGCGTCAAGATGGTCCAAGCACATTGGTATTCTCACGTCAAAACCTGCCACATGTAGCACGTAGCCAGGCGCAAATTGATGCGATCAGCAAAGGTGGCTATGTGTTGAAAGACACAGCAGGCACCCCAGATGCGATTATCATTGCGACAGGCTCTGAAGTGGAATTGGCGGTGAAAGCGGCGGATGCATTGGCTGAGAAAGGTAAAAATATCCGTGTGGTATCGATGCCGTCTACCAATGTATTTGAAGCACAAGATCAAGCGTACAAAGACAGCGTGTTACCGCCTAGCGTCAGCCAACGTGTTGTGGTTGAAGCCGGTGTTACTGACAGCTGGTGGAAATACGCTGGCAGTGCCGGTGGTCTGGATCGTTTTGGCGAATCAGCACCTGCAGGCCAGTTGTTCAAAGAGTTTGGCTTTACCGTCGACAATGTCGTCGCTAACGTAGAAGCTGTACTTTAATTGCGACAACGCAGAAACACTGGCAATTTGTCGGTGTTTCTGCGAATATCGCCATAATAAATACAAGAAACAGGTGTTCGCAGATGAAAAAAAATAGTTTGATGAATAGTTTATTCGGGATATTGCCTGCCTTTCTAACCGACACTCCATCTGCCGCAAGCACAGTCGACACTTATGTTAGGCCGAATTCAGAACAAGGCGAATTGACAGGTGTTGCCCGGTATCTAAAATCACTGGAACCTCAAGAACTTGAAGTCGAGAGTGAAGGCTTAACCGGCGTTGAGCGCTACTTGGCGAAACAGCTCAAAAATACGTCCGAGCTAGTCGAAGTTAACGCTGAACCAGAAGAAGCAGATGTTGTTGAAGAGACTGTTTCAGAAGAACCTGAAACAATTTCAGAAGTGCAAATTAGTGGCGTAGAAAAATATTTACAAGTTCATGATGAAGTGACAGGTGTAGCTCGATATGTGGCTAGACAGAAGATTTTGTCGCGTGAGACACCCGTAACCGGTGTCAGTAAATACATCACTAAACACGATCGCGAACCCCATATACTGACTGGCGTTGCTAAATATTTAACCCGTCAACAATATGCTGAGCCTCTTCCCACCAAACCAACCGGTGTGGCTCTTTATTTAATAAAACAGGTTGCTAACGAGCAAAAAATACCGGCACTAACCGGTGTTGCCAAATATGTAAACAAAGAAAACCAACGCGTGAGAGTCGTTCCGACCGGCGTTAGCAAGTATATTGCGCAACTGGATCGTGAAGCTGAGCAACAGCCTAGTACTGGAGTCGCCAAGTTTATAGCTCAACAAGAATTAGCAAAACGCAAGGCTGCGGCTGCGGCTCTGACTGCCCGCTATATCGAGGAAGAAACCCAATTACAACAAGCTAAAGCTGAGGCAGCACTGATGCAAATTGAATCGGAAACAACGGTTGAACCAGTGATTGAATTAACCGATGGCTCTAGTGTCGACAAATATTTAGCCAAGCTTGCGTCAGTTGAACAAGGTAACAAACCCACTTCGGTAGCAAAATACATTGCCAAGCAAATCAGTCTGCAAAACCAGACTGAACCCATGAGCGGAGTTGCAAAATACCTGGCCAAACAAGCTGTACAGACAAGCTTACAACCTGCTTTAACTTCAGTTGAAAAATATGTTGCCAAACAAGCATTGACTGTTAAAAAGCCGCTTGCGCCTTTAAGCTCAGTTGATAAATATTTGGCTCGTCAGGAACAACAGGTGTCTGTACCTCGAACTCTGACAGGCGTTGACAGATATTTAAGCAATCAAGAATCAAGAGATCAAGAGCTTCCTCGTTTATCGGGAGTAAGCAAATACATTGCTCGTCAGAGCCAGGAAGTTGCTCTGATCAGCTCTACTGGTGTCGAAAAATATCTTCGCAAACTGGCTTAATACTGTGAAATGCCTGATTAGCATTAATCAGGCATTTTTTATAGTTTGGCCTATTTCGGCATCTATCATTTCTTGATGAATTACTATTCATGTTGCCGATGGGATACTAAGATGATCCGGATCCTTCTAAACAGTGTATTTTTGCTTGCTGCTTGCAGCCTTAACAGTGTCTATGCAGCCAACGCTGAAGAAGCGGCTGCAGTGCCTGAGCCACCTGAACTTCCTGCCCCCATTCAATCAGGTGAAGAAATGCAACCTGATATTACGATTGTCAAAAAAGGCGGAGAAACCATTCAGGAATACCGACGCAATGGCAAACTCTACATGGTTAAAATCACCCCCGCTGCCGGCCCAAGCTACTTTATGCTTGATAAGGATGGTGATGGTGTTATGGACGTCAAAAAAAACTCACTTGATGAAAACACCAATATCAACCAATGGTTATTATTTCAATGGGATTGGCCATAAGCCGTTGGGTAATTAGCAACAGGTAGGGTAAAATCTGACTCGTCGGCAATCCGGCCAATAAGCAAATAAATATCAAAAATAACAAAGGTACA
>RFQK01000156.1 GCA_009925045.1 Methylococcaceae bacterium | reverse complement strand
ATATGTGCATCATGAAACCAGAAACCTGTCATTACCACGCTGGCACCTGCCGCGAACCGGAATGGGCTCAGGCATTTTGTTTCCAAAGCCATTATGTGTACTTAGCCAATTCATCCGGAATTAAAGTGGGGATTACCCGCGGCAATCAAGTCCCTACTCGCTGGATAGATCAAGGCGCAGTGCAAGCACTACCGATATTTAAAGTGGCATCAAGGCAAATATCCGGATTGATAGAAGTGATCATTGCCCGCCACATCAGCGACAAAACCAGCTGGCAACAGATGTTAAAAGCCTCGCCGCCCCGACTCAATCTGCCGGAGATTCGGGATGAATTGCTGAGTATTTGCCAAACTGAATTAGCCGAACTCTCCGCCAAATTTGCACCAGAAGCGATAGCAAGGATTATGGATGCTGAAACCGTGGAAATTGACTACCCTATTCTGCAATACCCAGCAAAAATCAAGTCATTAAGCTTTGATAAAGACAGTACCATCAGTGGCAAATTACAAGGGATTAAAGGCCAGTATCTGATTTTCGATACCGGCGTGATTAATATGCGTAAATTTGGCGGTTACGAAATCATGCTGCTTGATTAAGCCAGTCTTCCGATAAGCGCAGGAAGTCTTGCGGAGCATCGATATGTAACCAATGGCCGGTGCCCGCCAACTCGACAATCTGGGCTTGCGGAAATAGTGAAAAAATTGCTTCCGGACGAATGTAGTAAGACTGCTCGCCCGACAAAAATAACACGGGCTTTTGCAATACCAGGCCTTCGCTGAGATCGGGAAACGCCACAATATAGGCAGCATTCGCCTGAAAATAATCGAGATTCACCCGCCAACGGTACTGGCCCTGCTCTAACAATAGGTTTTGAAGCAAAAATTGTCGATACGATAAATCAGGGATAGCCTCCGCCAGATTTTCTTCGGCTTGCTTACGATTACTCAGCGTGTCCAGATCCAAGGTACGCAGACTGCTAATCGTATGCTCAAAACAGTGGCTATAGCTCACGGGAGAAATATCAGCAATGATGAGTTGCCGGATGCGCTCAGGTTGATGAAGGGCCAACCACATCGCCACCTTACCCCCCATGCTATGCCCCAAAAAATCAGCCTGAATAATGTGGTGTCGATCCAAAAAAGCCAACACATCCTCAGCCAGTTGCGGATAGTCCATCTGCGAATCATGTGGTGAGCTGCCATGATTGCGCAAGTCCAATACATAAACCGGACGCTGTTCTGAAAAACGCTTAGCCAAACCCCGCCAGTTACGTGCTGAGGCAAAAAAACCATGCAGTATAAGCAACGGCGTTACCGGGCTCACGCTGTTAAATGATTCAAAATTGAGTTCTAATCCAGACATATTACAAACCTAAAAGTGACTAGCCACAACACTTGAAAAACTGTTCAATATGCTCAGCAGGCAGGAACAACCAGTTAATTCAATCAGCAAACCCTTACGCGCCCCCGCTAGCTTGGTTTTTCTGCGAATTCTAGGATTCTATTATCGCGTTATTACCATCACGGGGGTAAAGTGAAGTCCTGTCAGCTGTGGTTCATCATTCAAACCAGCAGCTGCTTAAGCTTCAGAATGAATCGCACGATTGAGTGTTAACTCCCAATCCCAGGCGTGTTGAATAATCGTATCCAGATCAGCAAAACGAGGTGTCCAGCCCAAAACCGAGCGGGCGCGCTGTGAATCGGCCACCAACCGGGCAGGATCGCCGTCACGCCGTTCCGCATCCACAACTTTAAATTCCCGACCCGTTGTACGCTTTGCGGCATCGATGACATTCTGCACCGAAAATCCGGAACCGTTACCTAAATTAAAGACAGTACTGTCAAATCCTGACCACAAATACTCCAGCGCCAATTCATGTGCTTTTACGAGATCAGACACATGCACATAATCCCGAATACACGTGCCATCAGGCGTGTCGTAATCGCGTCCGAAAACTGTGATAGACGCACGTCGTCCTGATGCCGCCTGCAGGATTAAAGGAATCAAATGGGTTTCAGGCAAGTGACGTTCGCCCAACTCTCCATCTGGATCAGCACCTGCGGCGTTAAAATAGCGCAACACTACCGATTTAAGACCATAGGCACGATCATAATCCTGCAAAATCTGCTCCACCATCCACTTTGACAAACCGTATGGATTGATAGGTTGTTTAGGGTGATGTTCATCAATTGGCACATAGACTGGATTGCCATACACAGCCGCAGTACTGGAAAAAATAAAGGTTTTAATATTCGCTTTTAGCATCGCCTGCAAAAGCGTCAGGGTCGAAGCTAAGTTGTTTTGATAATACTTAGCTGGTTCGATAACCGATTCGCCGACCTGAATAAACGAGGCAAAATGCATGACCGCATCAAATTTTACCGAAGCAAACAGCGCATCCAATGCAACTTGATCGGCAATATCAAGTGTCTCAACCTGATCACATACAATTGCATCACGATAGCCCGTTGAGAAATTATCAATCACAAAAGGCTCATAACCACTCGCTAAAAGTTGTTTAACCATGTGGGAGCCAATATATCCACCACCACCAATCACCAACACACGACGCATACTAATACTCAAAAGGAGTGTAAAAAAATCAAAATAAGCTAAGGGAGGCACGATATCTTTTGCCTGCTCAGGCCTATCGTGTCATTCAGACGGGCAATATAGGCTAAATAGACACGTTTTTCACTGGATTTTCACAGTTAATGTGAACTAATTGCAGATATTTTGCCGGAAGCTACAGAGGCATACCGGCAAAATACAGATTGGAGACCATCGACAGGCGTAACTGTCGACTACACAAAATCAAAAAATCACTGATTAATCGTCGCTGAGGTACGCAATTTTTGGATCAGCGCCTGACGTTTTGCCTGAATCAGACCATTGCGAACCAAGATTTTACTTTCCTCAAAACTGGGAACTTTATAGGGTCTTTTATCTTCATAGCGAATGATTTGA
Source organism: Methylococcaceae bacterium (assembly GCA_009925045.1). Taxonomy (GTDB): domain Bacteria; phylum Pseudomonadota; class Gammaproteobacteria; order Methylococcales; family Methylomonadaceae; genus Methylomonas. The sequence continues at coordinate 1,042 of RFQK01000156.1, read as the reverse complement.
AACAAATTATCAGCCATCTTGATTGGGGCAACCGGTAAGGCACCTTTAGCCAAGTTAACCATCACATTAGCGACTAAAGGCGAAATTTGCGAAGGTAAAACCCAACCCACATCACCACCCTGCTCTTTAGTCGGATCAATGGAATGCGCTTTAGCAAGCGCTTCAAATGATTCGCCTTTTTTCAGTCGGGCCAGTACTTTTTCCGCTTCAGCAGCATTATTCAAAGCGATAATGCTGAGTCTGTATTGCACTAAGCCTTCTCCTGAACCAAGTATCTGCGCCTGCCGGTTATATTCATCCTGAACTTCTTTGTCGGTAACGGGTTCGGCAGTATTCGCATGATTAAACAGTAACTCGACTAAGGCAAGATTACGCGCCTGTTCAAGAGCCACCTTACCCTGCGGGGTTTTATCCAGACCCTGTTTGACGGCTTCCTGCGCCAAGACTTCACGATTAATCAACTCATCTTTAATCGATGTTCTTAACTCATAAGTATCGGCACGATTAGCTGCATTCTGAGCTTTTAATAACTGATAGAACGCAGTATCTGAAATTTCAACTCCATTCACAGTCGCTGCAACACCGGATGGTAATGGCTTATTCGTTTCTGCGAAACTGGCTTGAAAGCAAGAACTGGCAAGCAAAGTCGCAACCACAATAAACTGTCTTCTCAACATAGCGATAATTCTCCTAATTAAAATAAACTACAAATGTTTCATGCGTAAGCGCTGACCACTCTCATCCGTGCCAAGCGTTTGGCCTTCCGAGAAAGCATTCGGTGCTCGGATCAGTTGCTTAAAGACTTGATTCAGTGCCGATGGACTCAGTCTAAGCAAGGTCATATTCGGAGCACTTTGAGATCCCTCATACAGAATAGCACCCGTTGCTGAGGGGATCGACGCCGAATCCGGTATCGAAGCCACCAAATATCCGTTAGCACCAAGCACCAAACTGCTCACCTTGTTATCTGACAAGCTAAGCGATAACAGGCTGAGCGTAATAGGGGTTTCATTTTGAACCGGCGCTGAGGATTCGTTCTTGG
>RFQK01000155.1 GCA_009925045.1 Methylococcaceae bacterium | reverse complement strand
CCAAGGCTTTTCTGTTCGAAATCAGAACGGCTTATAACCGTCAGCAGTACGTTTTCAAACTTCGGGTTGTGCTGCAAAAGCTGGGTTACAAATGTTATGGCCTACAATTGAACTTACGATTCGGTTTTACGTTTCATCCCGTTGCAGTTTTTCCAGTACCCGCAACTTGAACTTTAAATGTTCTTAAACAGCAAAAAATTGAGTTTTTTACAGCAATTTATTAATATGCATCAAAGTTCCATAGTTTAATTGCATTACAATGTTAATCGTAGTTGGGCTTGATTGATCTTCAGTCAAGAGATTCTGCTCTTTTTGGAGATTCAATGCGAACAGTACGTAAATCCGTCAAACAAAAACAGTGTTCAAGCCAAACCGCTTTGGCTAATGCTCATAAACCACGCTTTTCTCGCGCATCTTTAATGCGCCTTCAGGCTTGTCTGATCATATTGATTGCACTTTTAAACATTGCCGATGGTTTTTTAACCTATTTTGGATTAACGCTTTTTGAGGTCTACGAAGCGAATCCGGTGCTTGATATGTTTAGCTCCAGATTAGGTCTTGGGTCTGCAATTATTTTTATTAAAGCCATTATTCTGTCAGGGCTCATTCTGTTGTTTTTCAAAAGAAGCTGTGCAAGATGCATGACGAACATCACGACTTTGGCTCTCGCGAATGTTTTTTATCTTTGGGTTGTCGGTAACAATACTGATCTCATCTTTTTTCATACTCTCTATTAAGCAATCTCAGCGAATTGTTATCATTGCTTAATTCCTAACAACACGCTTTTCCTCAGGTTTAGTTAGCCTTTTTATGTGTTCTCAAAACCATTAGCAAGCTTGGTTAATGGTTTTAATTGGCAATTTACATCCATCTACCCGTTTTAAATGCGCATTTTTGCACCATCAATACTCATCAGGCACTATTGTGGTGCTTGAATAAGTGCACTTTGTTGTTTGTCTCTTCAAGGCATCAGAACTGCGATGCTGATATCTTGCTGAAAAATCAAGCTAATCGATAAATGTAAAATAATTGGCATATAGTTTGCTTTTAAAAGGACATACCCCTATGGGTTGAAATTTTTTGCTCAGTGTTGAGCAATCTGGACAAAGGCGTCCTGAATGCGTGGAGACAACCGCGTATTCAGACGCCTTTTTTTTGTGCCTTACATTTAGGAAGACTTATGCAAACCACATCTAGCTTCTCAGTTAAAAAAATTGTGCTGACATTCTCAGCGCTTGCCTTTTCTGGACACTTGCTGGCAGCGGGTAAACCAGAAAAAGAAGACCTCAAATTTGGCTTCATCAAATTAACCGACATGGCACCTTTGGCCGTTGCCTATGAAAAAGGCTTTTTTGAAGCTGAAGGTTTATTTGTTCAGCTTGAAGCTCAGGCTAACTGGAAAGTGGTTATGGATAGGGTAGTAAATGGCGAACTGGATGGTTCGCATATGCTTGCTTCTGCACCATTAGCGGCTTCAAGTGGTTTTGGTACCAAATCAGACATTATTACTGCCTTTAGCATGGGTTTTAACGGTAGTGCGATTACCGTGTCTAATGACATCTGGAAGCAGATGAAGCCCAATGTTCCTCAAGAAGGCGGTAAACCTGTGCATCCGATTAAAGCAGATGCATTGAAACCAGTGGTAGAAAAGTTCAAAGCAGAAGGTAAGCCTTTTAACATGGCGATGACTTTTCCGGCTGGTACCCACAATCTTAAACTGCGTTACTGGTTAGCGGCTGGCGGAATCAATCCAGGCTACTACGCACCACCACAAGATACTTCTGGACAGGTCAATGCAGATGCCTTGTTATCAGTGACTCCACCACCTCAAATGCCAGCAACTTTGGATTCTGGCACTATTTTTGGTTATTGCGTAGGTGAGCCCTGGAATCAGCAATCTGTATTTAAATCCATCGGTGTGCCCGTTGTCACTGATGATGAGCTCTGGCGCGACACGCCTGAAAAAGTCTTTGGTGTGACTAAAGAATGGGCCGACAAATATCCTAATACCTATTTAGCTGTCACCAAAGCCTTGATCCGTGCCTCAATGTGGCTGGATGCTGAAAGCAACAAAAATCGTAAGGAAGCGATTGAGATGTTGTCGCAAAAACAATATGTGGGTGCCGATGTTGAAGTATTAGCCAACAGTATGAATGGCGTATTCGAATATGAAAAAGGTGACAAACGTAACTTGCCTGATTTCAATACTTTCTTCCGTCATGGCGCCAGCTTTCCAGGCTACAGCAGTGCGGTTTGGTATCTGACACAACTACGTCGCTGGGGCATGATCAACGAATTCAAGCCCGACAACTGGTACATGGAAACAGCGAAAAAAGTCTATCGCCCAGACATTTATCTTCAAGCTGCTAAAGAATTGGTAGCAGAAGGTAAAGCTAAAGCAGAAGACTTTCCTGCTGACACCAATATCAAGCCTTCGCAAAACTTCTTTATCGATAAAGTCGCTTTTGACGCAACCAAGCCTAATGACTACCTAGGTAAATTTGCTATCGGTCTTAAAAATAAACAAACCGTAGTCGGTGGGAAAGTCACTGATTAGTGGCCATGTATGTGTGTGCAGGAATGTCGTATGTGCAGGGAAGCACTTTTTTAAAGCCAGACTTAATAAGCCCGCTAAAACAATGGGCGAAATGAAAAGAGTCCTAATCCAGACAGGAAAAGACAATGAATAAGTTAATAAAATTCCTCAATATCACCGGATTAACCTGGTTTGTCCCACTGGTTAAAATTGCCAGCGGTGAGAACCTCAACCAGCAGCTTAGACAGTTATGGTTGATTATGGGCGTGCCTATTCTGGCGTTTATCCTGTTTCTTGGAATGTGGAGTGTTTCAGCTTCAGGTGTCAATACCGCCTTAGGGGCTATTCCAGGACCTTTGGCGGTATGGGACGAAGTGGGTGGCTTAGTTGATGAGCACTTCAGCGAGCAACAAAAGAAACAAGAGTTCTATCTTAAACAAGAAGAACGTAATGCCGCCAAATTGGCTGAAGATCCTCAAGCTGAAATCAAAGTGCGTCCCTATAACGGTAAGCCGACCTACTTAGACAAAATTTTCACTAGTTTAAGAACCGTGTTTGCTGGTTTTGTTATTGCCAGTTTGATCGCGATTCCTATTGGTATTCTTTGTGGGATGAGTCCTGTGATGAATACGGCTATCAACCCCTTAATTCAGATATTCAAGCCGGTTTCACCTTTAGCCTGGTTGCCGATTGTTACGCTGGTAGTCAGTGCTGTGTATGTCACGAGCGACGATTCCTTATTACCCAAATCCTTTGTGACTTCGGCAATCACCGTAACCTTGTGTTCATTGTGGCCTACCTTGATTAATACTGCAGTTGGGGTGTCATCCATTGACCGGGATCTGGTCAATGTCGCCAAAGTCTTGAGACTCAATTGGTATACACAAATCAAAAGCATTATTTTGCCATCCGCGTTGCCATACATCTTTACGGGTATGCGTTTGTCTTTAGGGGTGGGCTGGATGGTATTAATTGCCGCAGAAATGCTGGCGCAAAACCCTGGTTTAGGCAAATTCGTCTGGGATGAATTCCAAAATGGTAGTTCTAATTCCTTGGGTCGCATCATGGTTGCTGTATTCACGATCGGCATCATTGGTTTCATCCTGGATCGCATCATGCAGTCCTTCCAGAACTTGTTCTCATTCAGCAAAGCGTGAGGCGAATATGTCTGCAATTGCCAAAGTAAAACTCATGGAAAAGACCATGCCCCATACTGAAATTACCCTCATCCATCCTCAGCCTAGCAAAAGTCTGTTGCAACTTAAGCATGTCAGCAAAGCTTATGGAGAAGGCAAAGACCGTGTCTCAGTTTTAACGGATATTAATCTGGATATCAAAGAAGGGGAGTTCATCGCTATTGTAGGTTTTTCCGGCAGTGGCAAAACCACCTTGATCTCGATGATAGCCGGATTAATTCAGCCTGATAGTGGCGAAGTGCTTAAAGATGGCCATTCTATTGAGGCACCGGGTCCTGATCGGGGTGTGGTATTTCAGAATTATTCTTTGATGCCATGGCTGACTGTTTATGAAAATGTGGCTTTAGC
>RFQK01000154.1 GCA_009925045.1 Methylococcaceae bacterium | reverse complement strand
ACTCAGTTTGCAAGATGGGATTCAGGGCATACAAAGCCAACCCCAGCCCTAAATAAAAGCTCATCTTAACTAAAGGATAGGGAACCGGATAAAAATAACGCCCAAACCCCATGACAATAGTGTCATAAAGGCATAACAGACCAGAGTTGCCCAGGCCGACCCCAGATAACCCCATTCCGGTATCCAAAGTATATTCAGTCCTATTGTTAACACCGCTCCGGCCAGCGCCACCCAGGCGCCCAAACCGGTGCGATCACTTAATTTGTACCAGACTGACAGATTGACATAAATACCCAAACATAGATTCGCCAGCAACAGAATCGGCACGACCGCCAACCCTTGTCGATATTCTTCGCCTATAAAATATTTAAAAAAGTCGATATACAAGGTCACCAGCAAAAAGATCGCCACCCCGGCAATCACAAAGTAACGCATCACTAAAGCATAAGCTGCTTTGGCATCAGAGCGTCCTGCATAAGCAAAGAAAAAGGGCTCGCCGGCATAGCGAAAAGCCTGTACAAACAGCGTCATCAAAATCGACAATTTGTAACAGGCACCGTAAATACCCAGCATTTTCAAATTAGTCTGATTGTCATAAGGTAACAACTGTTTAAGGATGGCTCTGTCCAGCATTTCATTGACCATGCCGGCCAAGCCGATAATGACCATAGGCAATGAATAGCGCAATAATGGCGCCAAAAACTGCTTATCCAGTGTGAAATTGACCGCCTTAAATTGTGGCAATAGCAGCAATAACTTGACGCCACTCGCGATCAGATTGGCGTAGAAGATATACGCAACCGCCTGTTGTGGCTGGTAGTACTCAGCAATAAGCGCGTACTCGGACGCCAGCACCGGCAACCACAGCAAAAACGCCAGATTTAAAGCGATGGTTAATAAGATCTCGGTGAGCTTGATACCGGCAAAGCGCCAGGCTCGATTTTCTGCCCGCAAGCGGGCAAACGGCAGAGCCGACAAAGCATCTAATGCCAAAATGCCAGCAAAACTTAAGACATATTCAGGATGGTCAGGGTATTGCAAACTAAGGGATAAATCCGAGGCACAAAACCAAACCGCCACAAAAAAAATCAGACTGCTGACCAATAAGAAACTCAGACTGCAGGCATAGACTTTTTGCGCATCCAGACCCGGCTTTTGGCGAAACCGAAAATAACCCGTCTCCAGACCAAAAGCTAATAAGACCGCAAAAAAACCGGCATAAGCATAGAATTCGGAAACCACCCCATACTGACCAGCCGCAAAGGTGTAGGTATAAAGTGGAACCAGTAGATAATTGAGAAAGCGCCCCAGAATACTACTGAGACCATAGATAGCCGTTTGCGACACCAATTGGCGTATTGAACTCACGACTGCGCTTCCCCGCGATGCATACTAGCGTTTATGAAAAATTAAATCCCATACGCCATGGCCCAATTTGAGACCACGGTTTTCAAATTTAGTTAAAGGCCGATAATCCGGTCTGGGAGAATAATCGCCGCTTGCACTCGCATTCTGCAACCCCGAATCCGCGGATAACAAGGCCAGCATTTCCTTGGCGTAATCACCCCAGTCCGTCGCTGCATGAAAATAGCCACCCACTGTCAGTTTTTTATTCAGCAAAGCCAGGAAACTGGGTCTCACGATACGGCGTTTGTGATGACGTCGTTTATGCCATGGATCAGGGAAAAACAAATGCACACCTGCCAGACTGGCATCAGCAATTTTTTGCTCCAGGATCTCAATCGCGTCGTGATTATAAATCCGCACATTTCTGATTTGCCGTTCATCCAGCAACATCATCAAATGACCAACGCCTGGCCTATGCACTTCTATGCCTAAATAATCCTGATCGGGATTCGCCTCTGCCATATCGGCCAGGCTACTACCATTACCAAAACCTATTTCGACAATCAAGGGCGCTTGTCTGCCAAACACCTTGGTCAGATCATAGTCCTGATCCGGCGACAAACAGTATTGATCCCAGAGATTTTCCAAAGCCAAACGCTGACCAGCAGTGGCACGACCCTGACGACGAATAAAACTTTTAATCCGTTCCGGATCAATTTTGAAATCCACTTCCATCAGTCACTACGCCCAACCATCGGTCCGCTTAAAAAAATAAACCGTCAATCGGTGACGACGCTGAAGCAAAACGCTTGCGCGGCATACGCCCTGCCAAAAAGGCCTCCCGACCGGCTTCAATTGCTTTTTTCATAGCCGAAGCCATTAACACCGGATTTTTAGCGGCGGCAATAGCCGTATTCATCAACACGCCATCACAACCCAATTCCATCGCGATAGCCGCATCAGAAGCAGTCCCCACACCCGCATCCACCAAAATCGGCACTTTGGCATTTTCAATGATGGTCAAAATATTGTATGGATTACGAATACCCAAACCTGAGCCTATCGGGGCAGCCAATGGCATCACCGCCACACAACCAATGTCCTCAAGACGCTTGGCGGCAATCGGATCATCATTGGTATAAACCATGACATCAAAGCCCTCCTTTACCAGTAATTCAGCAGCGATATAGGTTTGCGCCACATCAGGGAACAAAGTCTGCTGATCGGCCAACACTTCCAGTTTGACCAGTTTGTGTCCACCCAATAACTCACGACCCAGCCTGCAAGTACGCACTGCTTCTTCTGCGGTATAGCAACCCGCAGTATTGGGCAAAATGGTGTATTTGTCCGGATTGATCACATCCAGCAAACTAGGTTCATCGGGATTTTGGCCAATATTGGTGCGACGGATAGCAACGGTGATAATTTCTGCACCACTGGCTTCGGTTGCCAGACGGGTTTGCTCAAGATCTTGATACTTGCCACTGCCCACCAATAAGCGTGAACGATATTGCTTGCCAGCCAAAGTAAAAAAGTCATCCTGACCACCGCCGATTGCCTGAACAATCTCCAATCGATCACCGTCTTTTAAAAGGTGGGAAGCATGCTGGGTGTACGGAAGGATTTCCAGATTAAGCTCCACAGCAATACGTTTGCCCGTCAGACCTAAATCGCTGATGACCTCTGCCACGCTCGCGTTTTCGCCATACTCACGTTGAGAGCCATTTACTTGTATCTTCATTACCTTAAACTCGTGCTTTTACAACTGAACGGCGTTGACGAACTGAATCAGCCAGACGCTTGAGTAAAACGGCCGTATCATCCCAACCTAAGCAAGGATCGGTGATACTTTGTCCGTAAACCAAATCGCAACCAGAATCAGTATCCTGGCGACCTTCTACCAGATGACTTTCTGCCATCACGCCAATAATCCGGGTATCACCACCGGCGATTTGATCACCGACATCTTCGCCCACCAACAACTGACGTTCATATTTCTTCATGCAATTGGCATGGCTAAAATCGATCATGATATTCGGTCTTAAACCCGCTTTTTCCAGACTCTGACCAACCTGATCGACACTCACTTCATCATAATTGGGTCTATCATTACCACCACGCAAAATAATGTGCGCATCCTCATTGCCCCGAGTCGAGAAAATCGCCGAACGCCCTTCTTTGGTCAACGACAAAAAGTGATGCGGACTCATGGCGGCATTAATCGCATCAATTGCAATCTTAACGCCACCGTCGGTCGCATTTTTAAAACCGACTGGACAGGACAAACCAGAAGCCAATTCACGGTGCACCTGGCTTTCTGTGGTGCGGGCACCGATAGCGCCCCAGGAGATCAAATCCGAAACATATTGCGGTGTAATCAAATCCAGATATTCAGTCGCGGCAGGGACGCCCAGATTGTTCACATCCAGCAACACCTGACGCGCCAATCGCAAACCTTTATTGATGTTAAAACTGGCATTTAAATCGGGATCGTTGATCAAGCCTTTCCAGCCCACTGTGGTGCGAGGTTTTTCAAAATAGACGCGCATGACAATCTGCAAATCGTCTTGTAATTCATCTTTTAGCGCTTTTAAGCGTTGTGCATATTCAACAGCAGCAGCGGGATCATGGATAGAACACGGCCCGACGATGACCAGTAAGCGATCATCCTGGCCGGTCAGAATATTGTGAATTGCCGCTCGTGCCTCAAGGATAGTCTTGGCGGCCACTTCGGTCATGGGAATTTCATCGTGAACCTGAATCGGCGCCACCACATCTTTGGTTTCGCA
>RFQK01000153.1 GCA_009925045.1 Methylococcaceae bacterium | reverse complement strand
GGCTTTAAGCTGTTGTTCCAACTCGGCGACGCGTTGTTCGAGTTGCTCGAGACGACTGCGTGTTTTGGCCAGAACCGCTTTTTGGACTTCGAATTCTTCACGACTTACCAAGTCTAGTCGAGATAAGCCGCTTTGCAACAAGGCGTGAATATGTTTTTCCAAATCTTCTTTAACATGGCTAAAGCCGGGAGGAATTGCCTGGCTCAGTTTTTCGGTAAGACCGTCGAGTGCTTTAGGATCAAACATAGTGATTACTCTTTATCAATAAATGGATTAGGTGGAGGTGTGTGGTCGCGGCATATTTTATCAGTATCTTCCCGGTCCAAGGGTTGTTCGGTTAGACCACATTGGTAATGATTGGTTTCAACGGAAAAATGGCGGCAGGAATCACATTTTCCAAAACTTTTAGACTGATTGACTTTTTGCAACAAGCCGAGTGTGGTTTCGAGTGCCTGGCCTATGCTAGCGAACTCTGCCTCACTAACTCGGTGTTCAGCATGCTGAAAAATATCCAGCGGCTTAAGATCATTGACTAATTGTTTGCCGTTCTCAGTCAATGTGAGATGAACTACCCGCGCATCTTCAGTATCCGTGGTTTTTTGCAAATAATCTTTGCGTTCCAGTACCTGTATGGTCTGAGAAACAGTGCCCTTGGTCAGTCCCAGATATTCAGCGACTGAGGCATGGGTGTTACTGTATTTATTGCAGCGAGACAGATACTCCAGAACTTGTCCGTGAACCGGTTGCAAACCTATCGTGGCGTATTTGCGCCGTTCTTCGGAACGCAACAGGGCGCTGATACGCTCAATCAGCTTAAAGGTTTCGATTTCATGCATGAAAGAGGTTAACTTCCTGATGCAATCGATTTAGCCGTGTATTTGACACAAAACAGATGAAATTTAAATCCAATGATTATCCCTAAGGCTTAAAACCAGATGTTACCAGCGCTACAGCAGGTTGCGCTTATAAACTGCCGCCATTCTGAATCACAGAGTAGCGGCAGGTTTGGAGCGTCTAGATTTGATGATAAATCGCCGCGCCTTCTTCAACAAATTGCTTAGATTTTTCTTCCATGCCTTTCTGCAAGGCTGCTGCTTCGTCCAGACCTTGTTCGGCGGCGTAATTACGCACATCCTGAGTAATTTTCATTGAGCAGAAATGCGGGCCGCACATGGAGCAAAAATGCGCCACTTTGGCTGATTCCTTAGGCAAGGTTTCATCATGGAAAGAGCGGGCTTTTTCCGGATCGAGTGCTAAATTAAACTGATCTTCCCAGCGGAACTCAAAGCGTGCCTTAGACATCGCGTTGTCACGAATCTGCGCACCTGGATGGCCTTTGGCCAGATCTGCAGCATGAGCGGCGATTTTATAAGTCACAATGCCTTCACGAACATCTTGCTTATTGGGCAGACCCAAATGTTCTTTCTGAGTCACATAACACAACATGGCACAGCCATACCAGCCAATATTGGCAGCTCCAATTGCTGAGGTAATGTGATCATAACCTGGGGCGATGTCGGTAGTCAGTGGGCCCAGCGTATAGAAAGGGGCTTCGTAGCAATCTTCAAGCTGCTTATCCATGTTGATTTTGATCATTTGCAAAGGCACGTGCCCCGGGCCTTCAATCATGGTTTGCACGTCGTGTTGCCAGGCAATCTTGGTCAGTTCGCCTAAGGTTTCCAACTCACCGAATTGTGCCGCATCATTGGCATCGTAAATTGAGCCTGGACGCAGGCCATCTCCCAAAGAGAATGACACGTCGTAGGCTTTCATGATTTCGCAGATTTCTTCGAAATGGGTGTAGAGGAAGCTTTCAGTATGGTGGGCTAAACACCATTTGGCCATGATAGAGCCGCCACGCGAAACAATACCGGTCAAGCGTCTGGCTGTTAAGGGGACGTGGTGCAGGCGCACGCCGGCATGAATCGTAAAGTAATCCACACCTTGCTCAGCTTGCTCGATTAAGGTATCCCGGAAAATCTCCCAGGTTAATTCTTCTGCTTTACCACCGACTTTTTCCAAAGCTTGGTAAATAGGCACAGTCCCAATCGGTACAGGGGAGTTGCGCAAAATCCATTCACGGGTTTCATGGATGTGTTTGCCAGTAGACAAGTCCATGATGGTATCAGCACCCCAACGGATGCCCCACAGCATTTTTTCAACTTCTTCTTCAATGGAGGACGTTACAGCTGAGTTGCCAAGATTACCGTTGATTTTGACCAGGAAGTTACGGCCAATAATCATGGGCTCCAGTTCTGGATGGTTGATATTGGCGGGGATAATGGCGCGGCCACGGGCTACTTCATCACGAACAAACTCCGGTGTGATGATGGATTGAATATTGGCGCCATACGAAAAACCCGGGTGTTGACCTTGGTAACGGTCGCGCATAGCCTCGATATTTTGGTTTTCACGAATGGCAATGTATTCCATTTCCGGGGTGATGATGCCTTGGCGTGCATAATGCATTTGCGAGACATTGTGTCCAGATTTGGCGCGGCGTGGCTGGTGAATATGTTCAAAACGCAGGTGTGCGGTTTGTGGGTCATTCAGACGTTCGGTGCCATAATCAGAACTCGGACCGCTGAGTAATTCAGTGTCGTTGCGTTCATTGATCCATGCGCTTCTGACAGCACTCAAGCCTTTGTGCAGATTCACTTGCACATTGGGATCGGTATAAGCACCGGAAGTGTCATAGACAAAGATGGGCGGATTTTTTTCAGCTCCAAAATGAGCGGGGGTATCCGACAGTGAAATTTTGCGCATCGGAACTTGAATATCCGGGCGACTGCCTTGGATATAGACCTTTTCAGATGCAGGGTAAGAATCAATTCTGACGCTACTGCTGTTATCAGCAGTAATTTCATTGCGGACAGCGCTCATCGATAACTCCAAAAAACAAAAATTACGAGCGCAGGTAAGATCGGGCTTTCCTACGCCGGTATGATCCGGTTCAGGTTCAAAGGGTTTTTCTCAGCTTTTTTGGCATTGAATTGCAAAAAAAGCACCCCTAGCCTTGCAGACAGGCTGCTAAGGTAAAGGATAATGCAGGATTATGCAAGCTTGCCGATTGCAAATGAAGATGCAAAAAGCTTATAAAACAATGGGTTTTGCGTTGATGGTGGGCTTTATTTAGTGGTCGCGTTGCACAGAAAAACGTGCCAGTTGTTCCAAAGCAGATTTAAATTCTGAATCGGGCAGGCATTGTAAGGCGTCAATGGCCTGTGCAGCGGCTCGTTCGGCGCATTGCTCAGTATATTCAATCGCATTGGTTGCTTTAACGATGGCAAAAACCTCATTAAAGGCGTCGCGTGAACCCTCGCGGATCGCATCGATAACGACTTTGGCCTGCTCTGGGCTGCCGTGTTGAATCGCATAAATCAGCGGTAAAGTCGGTTTGCCTTCAGCGAGATCGTCCCCCAGGTTTTTGCCTAAGTCCTTGGTGCTGGCAGTGTAATCGAGAGCATCATCAATGAGTTGGAACGCTACCCCAAGTTGTTGACCGTAAAGAGTCAGGGCGTTTTCAACTTCAGGGGTGCTGTCAGAAATGACGGCAGCCAAACGCGTAGCGGTGCTAAACAAAATGGCTGTTTTACGGGCTATGACTTCTAAATACTTTTCTTCAGTTGTGTCTGGATTATTGCAATTTAAAAGTTGCAGTACTTCGCCTTCAGCAATTGCGGTGGTGGTTTTGGATAAAATATCCATTACCCGCATATTGTTGGTGCGCACCATCATCTCAAAGGCGCTGGAATAAAGATAATCGCCTACCAACACGCTGGCTGCATTACCCCAAACTGCGTTGGCAGATTCACGGCCACGACGTAATTCTGACTCATCAACCACATCGTCATGCAGCAAGGTTGCTGTATGAATAAATTCAATCACAGCAGCAAGAATTAAATGACTGGCATTTACTTGCCCGAGGGCTTTGGCCGCCAGTAACAGTAACATGGGGCGCAAGCGTTTGCCGCCATTACTGATAATGTAGTGGCCAATTTGATTAATGAGCACCACATCAGAACTCAATTCATCAAGAATTAACTGATCTACGGCCGATGATTCGGTTGCGGTTAATGATTTGATCGAGTCAAAATCAATTGGATTCGATGCGGTCGCAGGAGCAATGCTGGTCATG
>RFQK01000152.1 GCA_009925045.1 Methylococcaceae bacterium | reverse complement strand
AAGCGTAGCACTGAGACAACTTGACAAATAATATTAGCCAGCGAAACTAAGCCTATTCCTGACTGCTTGCTGATTATTTTGAACGCGATTCCCATCAATCTGCTTTTTGGCATCCTTGCATTGTTGTTGCTAGTTTCGGCTTTTTTTACTGGTTCCGAAACAGCACTATTAACCTTGAATCGTTATCGATTACACCATTTAGTCAAAAAAAAACATCGAGGTGCGCTAAGAGCGCAGCAACTCCTTAAAAAACCAGAGTATTTGTCTGCTCTCATCCGACTGGGTAATACCCTCGTTAACATATTTGCCGCAGTTGTTACCACATTGATTGCTGTTCGTATTGGCGGTATGTCGGCCATCATACCGGCCATCCTCATATTAGGTCTGGCGATCACCCTGTTCTCAGAAGTCATGCCCAACTCACTGGCTAGTGCCCGTCCAGAATACATTGCATTTTTGTCGGCATGGATTTACCTGCCTATTATTCGCATCCTCTTCCCTTTGTTGTGGTTGGTGACCGGGATTTCCCATTTACTGGTAAAACCTGTCACCTTTTTCACGAAATCTGTCCAATCTAATCCCAATACTACCGAGGATGGCGATCAACTCAGCACTAAAGCCCCGATTGATAGACACCAGTTTGTGTTAAGCAATATTCTTGAACTCGAAGCGACTCGCATTGCTGAGATCATGACCCCTCGCAAAGAGATTATTGGTATTGATCTGGACGACGACTTAGTAACCATTAGTCAGCAATTACACAATAGCCCTCATACGCGTTTGCCTGTTTACAAAAAAACCATAGACAACGTCATAGGCTTTTTACATATTCGCACCGCCATCACGGCGATTCATCAGCCCAATTTTACAAAGCAATCAATCATAGAAGCTTTAAGTAAACCCTATTTCATCCCTAACACAACCTCCATACAAACCCAGCTTCAGCTATTTCGCCAGGAAAAACTGCGCATCAGTTTAGTGGTGGATGAATATGGTGATGTCGAGGGTATTGTGACACTGGATGATTTATTACAAGCGTTTGTCGGAGAACTCTTGACTGACCAACCCAGCGTCATCCAACAAGCTGATGGTAGCTATCTGATTGATGCCAGCATTAGTGTTCGGGAACTCAATCGTATCACCCAAACTGAACTGCCCACCGAAGGACCCAAAACTCTCAATGGCCTTATCGTCGAGTATCTCGAAGCATTACCGCAACCGGGTACTAGCATTAAACTCTATGGGCACATTTTAGAAATACTGCATTGCGACGACCATACTGTGAAACAGGTTAAATTTGAAATGGAAGCCATACGCTAAGCAGTTAAGGAATCATTGCTTAATCCTGCGACGTTTTATATATATCCATATACCGCTGATATATAAAAACAAGGGGCTTAAGCCTAACCAAAACCAAAGCGCTCTGCCCCATTCGCCCATCACTTCACTGGTGTGTAATGGCCATAACAAACTGACAAATTTTTGTGCGGGCGTGAAGCGTTGTGGATTTTGCACATCACGAATCTGAGCACTCCAACGATCGATCCAAACCGTCGTTAAAGGGTGACGCTGGTTATATTCATGACTTTGTCGAAAGTTAAGCTTATAGGTCCCTGTATCACCTAAAGGTGTTGAAATCCGACGTAATTGTGCTTGGGAAAATGGTCCTCTTGCGATGAGTACGACTTCGCCCAAGGTAATTGGCCGATTACCGGGTATTCCCGTACTTCGAACGGTAGGCCCTTCATCACCGTGCCCCATACCCTGAGTTTGGGTGAGTTTTTCAATTAACTCAGGCTCAACCAGATAAAACCCTGTCAAAGCCGTTAGCAATAAACCCGTAGCCGAGAAAAAACCCCATAAGCGATGTAGATCATGGACAAAGAATGCTGATGAGCAGAATCGCAGTCTAAAAGCCCCTAATAGTCCCCGCCAGCCTGGCCACCACAGCACTAAACCCGATAAAGCTGAGCCAGCCATAGCGAAAGCAACATAAGCCAAGTACTCACGACCCTGCTTACCTAGCGTCCAATGACTATGTAAGTCGTATAACCAAGTCGTCTCTGTCTGCCCCCAAAAACGTTTGGCCAACAACTCACCATTATAGGGATTGATGTAAAGCATATAGGGCGCATAAAACGCACCTACAGTTTCCCGGGGCTTTTCAAACCAAGCGACCAAAGCCTGTTGGGGATGACGTGGCAATTCAAGAGTCCAGACACCATAACGATCGGGTTCTGCAGCATGCACGATACTGAGAATCTGATCTAAACTGAGCGGTGGGTGGGGTTCAGGCTGAACAATTAATTCTGGATGTAAGAATTGATCAATCTCATCACGAAACAGATTGAGACTACCGGTTATCCCCTGAAGTACTAAAAGGAGTCCAACACTCAAAGCCAGAACCGTATGCAGGTTTAACCAGTAAGTGCGCAGTTTGATGGAGGCCATAAAAAACACCCGGTTGATACCGGGTGCTTCCAAAAAATGATTAGGCTTGGTCTAAGCCAAAAGCGGTATGCAGTGATCTGACAGCCAGTTCCAGGTACTTCTCGTCAATCACCACAGAAATCTTAATTTCCGAAGTTGAAATCATTTGAATATTAATCGCTTCATCGGCTAAAACTTTAAACATGGTGCTCGCAATTCCTGCATGCGAACGCATACCAACACCCACAATAGAAACTTTGACGATGCTGTCATCACCACTGACTAATTGCGCACCCAGTTCTGTACGCAGATTCTCTAACACCTGACGAGCACGCACATATTCGTTACGGTTGACGGTAAAAGTGAAGTCTGTCGTGCCATTAACACCTACGTTTTGCACGATCATATCCACTTCAATATTTTCAGCCGCAACTGGACCCAATATTTTTGAGGCAACGCCAGGTAGATCAGGCACACCGGATAGCGTTAATTTCGCTTCGTCTCTGTTAAAGGCAATGCCCGAAATTAAAGCTCTTTCCATATTGGTATCCTCATAAGTAATCAGGGTGCCGTTGCCTTCCGCAAATGAAGACAGAACCCGTAATGCGACATTATATTTTCCAGCAAATTCAACAGAACGAATTTGCAAAACTTTTGAACCTAAGCTGGCCATTTCCAGCATTTCTTCAAAAGTGATTTGATCAAGACGCCGTGCTTTCGGTACGACGCGCGGATCAGTGGTATACACACCATCCACGTCGGTATAAATATGACATTCATCCGCTTTTAAAGCAGCAGCCAAGGCGACACCCGTAGTATCAGATCCACCACGACCTAAAGTTGTGATATTGCCATTTTCATCAACTCCCTGAAAACCGGCGACAACGACGACTTTGCCTGCAGCCAAATCAGCACGGATCTTGGCATCGTCTATTTCACGAATACGCGCTTTACTAAAACTGCTATCAGTTAAAATTTTTACTTGAGTGCCTGTATAAGACACCGCATCACAACCCAGGTTATGAAGCGCCATAGACAACAGCGCGATAGTCACCTGTTCTCCGGTAGAAACCAGCACATCCAGTTCACGTTCAGTGGGCTGCGATTGCATTTGTTTTGCTAAACCAATCAGGCGATTGGTCTCACCACTCATTGCAGAAACCACGACGATAATTTGATCACCTTTATCGTGGGCTGTTTTAACTTTTTCAGCGACAGCTTGGATGCGTTCAACAGTCCCTACTGAGGTACCGCCAAACTTGTATACATATAATGCCATTCTCTATAACCTTGGTTTTTGCGCACTAAACACCAAACGGGTTTGTGCAGACCCTATCAAAATCTAAATAAACACCCTAAATCTTACCAGACTCAATCAGCTCGTAAAATCAAAGCTTTTGTTTGACCCATTCAGGAACTTGAGCCAATGCAGCAGCCAGACCGGCAGGATCGTTACCCCCTGCTTGCGCCATATCAGGACGCCCACCGCCTTTACCACCCACCTGCAAAGCCACAAAGTTAACTAATTCGCCGGCTTTAACTTGATCCATGACATCTTTAGAGACACTGGCAATTAAATTCACTTTATCTTCGCTGACAGTGGCTAATACCAAGGCCGCGCGACCCAGTTTATTTTTCAACTGATCGGCTAAATCACGTAAAGATTTGGGATCAACATCATCCAGCTTAACCGCCAGAACCTTAACCCCTGCAACCTCAACAGCAG
>RFQK01000151.1 GCA_009925045.1 Methylococcaceae bacterium | reverse complement strand
GATTGACCAAAATTGAGAGTGTCAAGAAATACTTCAAGCAATTTACGGTGAATCACCAATATCGATCCACGATTTCGGCCAGTTATGTTACCAATTTAAACTATACCCAAGATCAGCAGGGTAGGCCAGTGTTGTATGATCCCGCCTGTTATTGGGGCGATCGTGAAGCTGATCTGGCAATGACTGAATTATTCGGTGGCTTTGGGCCGGATTTTTACGCCGCCTACCAGTCGGAATACCCTTTAGATCCGGGGTATGGGGTCCGTAAGTATTTATACAATCTTTATCACATTCTTAATCATCTCAATATGTTTGGTGGGGGCTATCAGGCTCAGGCCTTGCAGATGATGGAACGCTTGTTGGCGGAAGTTTAAACGGTCAGTGAGCGATGCAAAAGTACAACGGTATTTTGGTTTATCAGCATCATGATGAAGAAGGGATTATTGAGGTCGTCGATCAATCAGGTGAACGTGCCTTGCATTTCGGCTCCGATGCCCGGCAAAGCAGTATGTTGTTGGGCGAGCCTGATCGTTTGCATTCACGCTATGCGAAAGCCATGATGGCAGCCTTATTGTTTCATCCTCAACCCGAGCAAATCTTAATGATAGGGCTGGGCGGTGGAACGATTACCAAGTTTTTGTTACATCAGTTTGCTGAGTGCCGGATTAAAGTTATTGAGTTTAGGCGCAGTGTGCTAAAGGTGGCTCGAAGTCATTTTGGTCTGCCGTTCAATGATCGGCTTAAGGTTAAAATCGGTTGCGGTGCTCAGCATGTTTTGACGCAAAGCCGTGAATACGAGTCGCTGTATGACTTGATGGTTATCGATGCCTACCATCATGACGGTATGGCCGCGGAAATCAGCAATGCTTTGTTTTTTGATAATTGTCATACCTTGCTCAAGGCTGACGGTCTGTTAGTGATTAATTTGTGGAAGACGGATGCAGCACGTTTTGAGGAGGTGTGCTGGAATCTTCAACGCAGTTTTGACGATCGCGTGGTATTCTTGCCAGTCAAAAATCGGGGCAATGTCATCGCCATTGCTTTCGGCGCTGACAAACCGCGTTTTGCGATTAAAAGTTTGATCGATCAGGCCCAGCAGCTAGAGTTACTGTATCAGCTGGAATTTCCGGTCTATCTGCAAGACATTAGACGCCACAATCATCAGAATCTGCATCGAGTATTCAAACCGTGATTCATAACGCTCCTTCCATCTTTGGCTATAAAAAATTCTGGGCTCATCGCTTTGGTGCTGCACCTGAATTACCCATGAGCCGCGCCGAAATGCAACAGCTGGGCTGGGATGCGTGTGACATTATTCTGGTGACCGGTGATGCTTATGTGGATCATCCCAGTTTCGGCATGGCTGTGATTGGCCGTGTGTTGGAAGCACAAGGGTTTAGGGTTGGCATTATTTCTCAGCCAGACTGGCAGAGTGCGGAAGATTTTCGGCGCTTAGGTCAGCCGACCCTGTTTTTTGGGGTGACCGGCGGTAATATGGATTCCATGGTGAACCGCTATACCTCGGATAAAAAGATCCGTTCTAACGATGCCTACACCGCCAACGGCGAAGCCGGTAAACGTCCGGATCGGGCGGTGAATGTGTATTCGCATCGCTGCCGTGAAGCCTACAAAAATGTTCCGGTCATTATTGGCGGGATTGAAGCTAGTTTGCGGCGTATCGCGCATTATGATTATTGGTCGGATAAGGTGCGCAAATCCATCTTGCTAGATTCCAAAGCGGATTTGTTGGTGTATGGTAATGCTGAGCGGCAGATTGTTGAAATTGCGCATCGTCTGGCGAAGGGCGAAAGTATTCATGATCTAAAAGACAAGTCCACTCCAGACGGGCAAATCATTGAATTTAAGCCGATTGCCAACCGTCAGCGTCAGCAGACTGTAATTCGTCTGCCCGATTATGAGACTTTAAAAGATGATCCGGTTTTATATGCACATGCTTCAAGGGTCATGCATGGGGAAACCAATCCTGGCAACGCGCGAGCCTTGATACAGCGTCATGGTAATCGTGAGGTCTGGGTCAATCCGCCGCCACTGCCGTTGACAACACCGGAAATGGATGCGGTGTTTGAACTGCCATACTCGCGTGTTCCGCACACTGAATATGGTAAAGCCAATATTCCGGCTTTTGAGATGATTCAGCATTCCGTATTGATTATGCGTGGCTGTTTTGGTGGTTGTAGTTTTTGCTCCATTACCGAACATGAAGGTCGAATTATTCAGAATCGATCCGAAGATTCGATTATTCGGGAAATTGAAGCGATACGCGATACCTCGCCTAATTTTACCGGCAATATCTCCGATTTGGGCGGGCCAACTGCCAATATGTGGCGTTTAGCCTGTAAAGATCCTCAAATAGAAGCGTCGTGTCGCAAGCCCTCCTGTGTTTATCCGGGGATTTGTCACAACCTGAATACCGATCAGACGCCTCTAATTAAACTGTATCGGCGTGCGCGACAACTGCCGGGAATCAAGAAAATCTTTATTGCTTCAGGCTTACGCTATGACATTGCAGTGGAAACGCCTGCTTATGTTAAGGAACTGGTCAGCCATCATGTTGGCGGTTATTTAAAAATCGCCCCCGAACATACCGAGCAAGGGCCTTTGTCTAAAATGATGAAGCCGGGCATGGGGACTTATGATCGTTTTAAACAAATGTTTGATAAGTTTTCCAAAGAGGCAGGTAAAGAGCAGTATTTAATCCCGTACTTTATTGCCGCTCATCCAGGTACTGAAGATCTGGATATGCTCAATCTGGCTTTGTGGTTGAAACGCAATGGCTTCCGAGCAGATCAGGTTCAGGCTTTTTTACCCTCTCCGATGTCAATCGCGACTGCGATGTATCATTCCGGCAAAGATACCTTGCACAAAGTCAGTCGCAAGAGTCCGGATATTTCGATTCCGCGCTCGGTTAAACAAAGGCGGTTGCACAAAGCCTTTTTGCGTTATCACGATCCGGATAACTGGCCATTATTACGTGATGCCCTAAAAGAAATGGGGCGGGCGGATTTGATTGGTAACGGTAAACAGCATTTAGTGCCAAGTTTTCAACCCCGCCAGGATGCGGTTAAAACGGGTCAAAAAACTGCGCCAAAGTCACGGCCATTTATGACCAAGCATACTGCGTTTAAACCCAAACCAGCCGGCAAACCAAGCAACAAGTCCGGGCGTCGTGGCTAGAAGATCGCAGGCTTTCTAGCTAAGATCACCAAAATAGTGCGCCTATCGTGTGTGAATAACAGCTTTGGTGCATTGTGGGTTTTAACGGGCGGTGCATTGCTGAAAAACCACGCATTTTTTAATGGCACGGCTTTTGCTGGATTATAGTCATGAATACGAAGCCTAAATCCCCCATCTTTGATGAAATGAATGCCGACGACGGCAGTCTCCGTGATATTTATCAAAACTACGCTCAGTGGTTAAAGGAGATGCCTGACGGTGCCCTGCAACGTAAAAGTGCCGAAGCCGAATTGTTATTCAGGCGTCTGGGTATTACCTTTGCCGTATATGGCGAGGCGGCCGGTTCGGAACGCTTGATTCCATTTGATGTGGTGCCGAGAATATTTGGTGCCGATGAATGGCGGCGTCTGGAAACCGGTATCAAGCAGCGGGTAAAAGCCTTAAATGCTTTTCTGCATGATATTTACCATGATCAGGAAATCATTAAAGCGGGTGTTATCGGGGCTGATCAAGTTTTGAAAAATGCGATGTACCGTCCTGAAATGTGCGGCATCGATTTACCCAATCAGGTCTACGCTCATATAGCCGGTATCGATTTAGTCAGGGTGGGGCAAAACGATTTCTATGTGTTGGAAGACAATTTAAGAACCCCGTCAGGTGTTTCTTACATGCTGGAAAATCGACGCACCATGATGCGTTTGTTTCCTGAATTGTTTGCCAGACACACCGTGGAACCGGTTGAGCATTATCCGCAAATGCTCTTGGATACCTTGCGTGAAGCAGCGCCTTACGGCAAAAGCAACCCCACTATCGTGGTCATGACTCCCGGCTCCTATAACAGCGCCTATTTTGAACATGCCTTTCTGGCCAGCCAGATGGGTGTGGAATTGGTTGAGGGGCAGGATTTATTTGTGCATAACCAGAAAGTATTCATGCACACGACTGAGGGCCCGCAACAAGTCGATGTTATTTACC
>RFQK01000016.1 GCA_009925045.1 Methylococcaceae bacterium | reverse complement strand
TGGGCTAACCAACGCTGCCACAGACAGGGTGAGAATCAATAAAACAGGGCTTGCGCGACAATTTGCCACATTTTAATTGGTGAGTCAGGCTGGCCTAGTGCTGGCCGGCAGAGAGGTTTGGCGATTCCTGGAGTAGTGAATGAAGCGAAATTTATCCGTGGCATGATACAAGTAGCCGAGCATCATGGTTTTGATTACAACATTGTCGAAGCCTTTAACCAGCCCTGGAAAAGTAATCTCGAAGGTGTAGTTGGCGCCAACTGGGGTTTATTCTCGGCAGATCGTCAGCCGGTTTTTCCACTCACTGGTCCGGTTGTGGAGCATGCCAACTGGCAAACGCTGTTTACTGTCGCAAGTGGCTTGCTACTCTTGTGGGTCGCGGTTTTTTTTGTCGATTTAAAACAAATGAGCGGTTTACAGCAATTGTTCTGGCTGGTCTGTGCGCAATGGTTGAGTGCTGATTGGGTCAACCTGGCAGGATTTGAGTGGTACACCAGTTACAGTCTGTTGCAACGTGTTTATACCGTAACAGTGCTAATCGCCAATATAGCACTGGTATATCTGGTTCTGTGTCGTCTGGCGGATGGCTTCTTAAACAGACCATACAAGACCGCGTCTTTATTGTTTAAAACCTACCGGATTTTTGTTTTGTTAGCTATTTACAAAACATTGATGCTGGGGATCAGAGGACGCTATCTGAGTTTTCCAGTTGAACAATTGACTATTCCCGCGCTTGGTATTGTCGTCATGAGTCTGGCTGCCATGTGGAGCAAGCGCCGTTGCGCCATTAGTTTTCGGGCAATTACCGGAACAGGCGCACAGCATGACGGTCGTTGGGCCATGGCGATTTTTGCCGCGATTCTGGTGCTGATACTCGGTGAAACGTATGCCTTTATGGATGGACGAGACTTTATTTTGGCGCATCCTGGTTTTGTCGAGGGTTTGCCGGTTGCTTTAAAATACACGCTGTCTAATCAGCAACTGATCAATTGGATAATCTGTTTACTGGTGTTGGCATTGCCGTTGTGGGCTAACCAACGCTGCCACAGACAGGGTGAGAATCAATAAAACAGGGCTTGCGCGACAATTTGCCACATTTTAATTGACAAAGAGCTAGCATAAACTATATGCAACTCTTGTATGCGCTCCCTCTTTTCGGGAAAGAGTTTTTAATATCCTTCCTCAATGCGACACTGGTCGCATTTTTTTTGCCTGAAATTCAGATATTCGCGGATAATTTCCGAAGATCCTGCGCTGGCAGGACAATATGTTTTTTTATTGCATCTGGTTTGGATATGGCTATGAAAAAAATCATTCTCATTTCGGTTGTTACCCTCCCGCTTTTCTTAACCGGTTGTGCGACTCAGTCCAACTGGGCGCCTACAATTGACCCCTATAAAGATCCACATGCTGATCGCATTAATCTTGATTTGCAACAGTGTAAGCAACTGGCAGAACAAGCCTCAGGCAGTACGGTCAAGGAAACCGCCAAAGGGGCCGGTGTGGGGGCTTTAATTGGTGCTGCCGGTGGCGCAGTGTTGGGTGCAGCTGTTGGAAGTCCGGGAACCGGAGCCGCTATAGGTGCTTCTGCGGGGGCAGTTGGCGGTGGGGCTAAACTGGGCTTGGATGCTGAACAGCAATTTAAACGAGCCTATGTGAACTGTCTGCGTCAACGCGGCCACAAAGTGATTAACTAAGGCCGTGCATGAACTGTCATTATGCTGTGTCGAGGCTGAGGCCATGCGTTTCTGTTTTGAAAGTGTGGTGGCGGGCAGCATTGCAGAAGGTGCGCGCTTGGAAATCGAACAGCCTGAGGCGCTGGGCTGGTGTTCGGCTTGTCAGCAATTGATGCACATTGAACAACGTTTTGAAGTGTGTGCGCATTGTGGGCATTTTCCATTAGAAATTCGGCAGGGTGAGCAAATGCGAATTAAATATCTGGAGGTTCTCTAATGTGCGGTGTCTGTGGTTGCGGTGATGACAGTCAAACCACCCGAAAGCATGTGCATGTTTTTGCTCAGCCAGCTCCACGCGTGATTCAGCTCGAGCTTGATATTCTGAGTAAAAATAATCTGTTTGCTGCTGAAAACCGCCGACAGTTTCAGGAACAGGCGGTTTTGGCGCTTAATCTGGTTTCCAGTCCTGGTTCCGGAAAAACCACTTTGCTGGTTGAAACCATTCATTCACTTCAGACGGATTATGCGATTGCCGTGATTGAAGGTGATCAGCAAACGAGTTTTGATGCGGAACGGATAAGAGCGACCGGAGTTCCTGCTATACAAATCAATACCGGCAAAGGCTGTCATTTAGAAGCAGACAGAATCGGCCAGGCCTGGCAAAACTTACAGAGCTGTTCACCAGATATGTTGTTTATCGAAAATGTCGGTAATCTGGTGTGCCCGTCTGGCTTTGATCTGGGAGAGGCGCATAAGGTAGTGATTTTATCGGTGACCGAAGGTGAGGATAAGCCACTCAAGTACCCTGACATGTTTCATGCTGCCGATCTGATGCTGTTAAACAAGATTGATCTGTTGCCTTATCTGGATTTCGATGTTGAACGTTGTCTGGCCTATGCTCGGCAAGTGAATCCTGCTTTACAAATTTTGCTGGTTTCGGCCAAAACCGCTGAAGGTATGCCGGCCTGGCTGGACTGGATTAAGCAACAACGGCTTGAGCTTAAGCCGTCTGTGGAGGTGCGTTAAACATGTGTCTGGCAGTTCCGGCGCAAATTATTGCGATCAGTCAGGATCATACTCAGGCGTCCGTGCAGTTGGCTGGGGTGCAGGTTGAGGTTTCTTTAGCCTTGGTTGAGGAGGTGGTGGTCGGTGATTATGTGTTGATTCATGTCGGATTCGCCCTGCAAAAAATTGATCCCGAAGAAGCTGAGGCAACATTAGCTTTATTTGCCGAAGTCGCTTTAATGGCACAGGAATGAAATACATTCAGGAATTTCGTCGGCCTGAACTCGCACGTCAGTTGGCTGATGCTATTGCCCAGATAGCGGATCCTGATCGTCACTATCGCTTAATGGAGTTTTGTGGCGGCCATACCCACGCCATATTTCGCTATGGCATCAGTGATTTATTGCCCGCCAATGTTGAGTTCATCCACGGCCCCGGTTGTCCGGTCTGCGTTTTAGCAGGCGGTTCAGATTGCTCAGGATCATCCTCAGCGTCAAGTGGTGTTCATGGCAATCGGTTTTGAAACGACAACACCGGCTACGGCCGTGGCGATTGAGCAGGCTCAGGCGCTAAAGCTGCAGAATTTTTCAGTGTTGTGTAATCACGTGCTGACGCCGGCCGCCATGAGGGCCTTGCTCGCAGGGCCTGAGCCATTGCTGGTTGATGGCTTTTTAGGTCCTTCCCATGTCAGTACTATTATCGGGAGTCAGCCTTATCAGAACCTAGCAGAACGCTATTTGAAACCGATTGTGATTGCCGGTTTTGAGCCTCTGGACGTGCTACAGTCAGTTTGGATGTTGCTTAAACAGCTTAACGCAGCGCAGCACCAGGTCGAAAATCAATACAGTCGTGCCGTCACTGTTACGGGTAATCTCAAAGCCCAGGCCTTGATAGCGCGCTATTTTGAAACCCGCTCCAGTTTTGAATGGCGAGGTCTGGGGCAAATTGCGCATAGCGGATTAAAGCTCAAGGCCGAATACGCTCTGTTTGATGCCGAACAACGTTTCAATATTCCGCTCAGACCCACGACAGAGGTTAAGGCATGTGAGTGTCCTGCCATCCTGCGTGGTGCCAAAAAACCTCAGGATTGTCGTCTGCTGGGTACGGTATGTACTCCGGAAAATCCGGTTGGCTCGTGTATGGTGTCATCGGAAGGGGCTTGTGCCGCCTACTGGCGTTATCGACGATCGCGAACCTAAACCCCTGATCTGCTAAAATGCGCCCATTTTAAAGTTTGGGTCAGTCATGAATATCACAGCCATTTATCCCGGCACCTTTGATCCCATCACCAATGGGCATCTGGACTTAATTTGTCGGGCTGCAAAATTATTTGATCATGTGATCGTGGCAGCAGCGACCAGTCTGGGCAAAAAACCTTTGTTTAATCTGGAAGAGCGGGTAGAGATGATCCATGAGGTGGTCCGAGAATTTGAAAATGTGAGTGTGATTGGTTTTGATACCTTGCTGGTAGAGTGTGCCAAACGTCATCAAGCCAGTGTGATTATTCGGGGTTTACGTGCGGTTTCCGACTTTGAGTACGAATTCCAACTGGCGGGGATGAATCGTCGTTTATCGCCCGAGATTGAGACGGTTTTTTTGACCCCGGCTGAGCAATATGAATTTATTTCGTCCAGTATGATTCGGGAGATTGCCCAATTAAAAGGTGATGTCTCCAGTTTTGTGCCGGATTCGGTTAAACAACGCTTGATAGAAAAATTTGTAACGGAGTAAACATGGCGCTACTGATTAGCGATGAATGCATTAATTGTGATGTCTGCGAACCTGAATGTCCGAATGGGGCAATTTCTCAAGGTGAAGAGATTTATGTGATTAATCCTGAATTATGTACTGAATGTGTGGGGCATCACGATAAGCCGCAATGCATGGAAGTGTGTCCGGTCGATTGTATTAGCAAGGACCCGCTAAAAGTCGAAGATCAGGATGGCTTGTATCAGAAGTATTTGAAATTGATTAGCTAGGCGATCATTTCCTTAGCGGCAAAAAAAGTGCCGCTAAGGTAATGAACGGGCATGCTTAAGCGTCGCCGAGTTGTAAGATCGTAACCTCAACTCGTGCTAGCCCGGCTCTGAGAAATCCCAGTTCCTTTGCAGCCTGTTTGGAAACATCCAGTACTCGTTTATTTTTTTGATGCGTTCTGGAATTGATACGCAAATAAACGCTGTGGTTGTTGTCCAGATTTACCACTTTCAACACCGTGCCGAAAGGCAGATTGGCGTGGGCTGCGGTTAAATCAGTTTTGTCATAGCGCTCACCGTTGGCGGTGCGTTGGCCATGCATTTTGTCGCTGAAGTAAGAAGCGATACCGCTAAGCTTATCTTCAACATCCCAAGTGGTGGTTGCATCTGCTACCGCCAGTGGGCTGGAAACTGTTATAAAAATCGCTAACAGTACCCGGACCAGACATGGGTTTTTACTCATCAGCTACCTCCCCTTAATGGTTAATGTATTGCCTGAGCGAGGAGCAGGTTAACCCAATAAAAACAGGGTGGCAAGTAAAAACTGCCTTTTTAAAACAAAACAACAATGATTAATTGCTTGATTTTGTTCGATATTCTTAAATTCGATAAGCGGCGAGGCCAGTTGTGGCGGGGGCTGAGAGGATTTGCCTCTTGTAAAAAGGCGTCCAAAATGCATAGGTAAAAAAAATTAGGATTTTGCCTCATCTAAGCCCTGCCAGGGGCGGTAAAGTCCTTCTATTTCTATGCCAAACATGTCCAAAATCCGGCCGACTCCTTCATCTACCATGTAACGTAATGAGTCCGATTTGTTATAAAAAGCCGGCATCGGCGGATAAATAATGCCGCCCATTTCGGTCACCGTAGCCATATTTCGAATGTGGGCCAGATTCAACGGTGTTTCGCGCGGGATTAACACGGTTTTGCGACGCTCTTTCAGAGCGACGTCAGCAGCACGTGAAATCAGGTTGTCACCAAAACCATGGGCAATCGCTGCCAGGGTTTTCATAGAACAGGGTGCAACCACCATGCCTTCGGTTTTAAACGAGCCGCTGGCAATGCTCGAGGCAATATCGTGAATACCATGGGTAAAATCTGCCAAAGCATAAAGCGTGGCGCGATCCATATCGAGTTCATATTTCAGATTAACCAGGCCGGCCTGAGAAATCACCAGATGGGTTTCCCAGTCAGGCAAGTCCCGCAAAATCTCCAGCATTCGGACACCGTATATAGCGCCGGTAGCGCCTGTCATGCCGATGATTAATCTTTTTGGCTTAATGCTCATATAAGTCCTTAAAATGCGGTTACAGAGTGATTGCGAGTCTGTCAGTGGCGTCGACCAGGGCGTCAATCATTTCCTCACCTTTGGCAATATGTCCGGCGTTCGGCAAAATAATCAGTTCCGCCTGTGGCAGAGCCTGGTGTAATTGCCAACTGGCTTCTAGGGGGCAGGTCAAGTCCTGCTGGCCATGAATAATAATCGTCGGAATGTCTTGTAACACAGCGCAATGCTCGAGAATTTGATTCTCAGCAATAAAGTAATGGTTACGCGCGTAATGTAGTTCCATTCTGACCTGCAAAATATCGCGTTCAGTAACGGCTAAATCTTGCTGTTGATAAGCATTACCTAAAGCCACTTGTCCACCCCAGTTCTGCCATTCACGGACTGCGTTCTCAATTTGGCTGCTTGAGTCGCTAAACACAGCCTCACAGAGTCGCTCGAGAATATTGGCCTGACTGGTGGGCAGGCTTTCCAGTAGCGCCTGCCAGCGTTGGGGATAAATCCGGCTGACGCCGTTATCGGCATTTAAAAACCAGTCCATATCCGCTTGACGAGCCAGAAAGCTGCCACGCAAAATCATGCCCATGACCTGTTGTGGATATTGCTGAGCGTACAGCAGTGCCAAAGTACTGCCCCAGGAGCCGCCAAATAACAGCCATTGCTCTACCCGCAATTGCTGACGTAATTGCTCGATGTCGGCTATCAGGCCTTGGGTGTGATTATCCACTAATTCGCCAAACGGCAGTGACTGGCCGCAACCGCGCTGATCCATCAGTACAATATGGTAAAGCGCCGGATTAAAAAAGCGCCGGTGATCCGGTTTGGTGCCGGAGCAAGGGCCGCCATGCAGAAAAATCACCGGAATACCGGCCGGATTGCCAGATTGTTCAATATAAACTTGGTGGACTGAGCCAGTATTGAGGAAGAATTGGGTCAAGCGGGTAAGGGTAACAAATTAGAATTTGAAACCGACATAACCACCTGTGGTGAAACCGTCGGTTGGAACGCCGTCCAGTTTGCTGGTTGAGTAGTGGTAACGCACGTCTGAACCGACTACGATGCCTTTGAACAAGTCGTATTCAGCACCGGCACCAAATTGCATGCCAGAGTTCAGTACAGAAACCGCGTTAGATGGTACGCCCAGAATGTTGATTTCTGCGCCTACAGGGATAATCCATGGACGCAGTTTGCTGTCGTGCATGAATTTGATTTTTGGTGCAACGCTCAGTCTCAGGCGTGAATCTAAAGCATGGTGGTCATTGGTTGCAGGAAGACCCGCCAATACTCCGCCATAAGTTTGTGACACAGTATTGATGCCTTGACCGTATTGGTCGTACTCAACACCCAGTTCAACACCGAAAGAAGTGTGGTCTAACAGGCCGAACAGGTCATTGTTGACGTTGAAGTCAAACGCACCACCGAAGTAGAAGCCTTGATTACTGTTGTTGTTGCTTAACAATGTTCCGTTTGTTAGAGGTAATGCAACTCCACCCATGCCTCTTGCGTGATCTAAGTTAGAAAAACCACCACGAACTGCGATCAGGTTGTCTTTAGAAGCAACACCTTCAGGAGCAGACTTCACAGAAGCCATCCAGTGGTCCAGTTCCTGAACTTTAGCGCTGGCGGTTGAAGCGTCAGAAGATTCTTTTTTAACGCGGCTCAATTCAGCTTGCATAGCCGCCATAGTGGCTTGCATTTGCTCCAATTTCATTTCCAGAGCTTCAGTTTTTCTGGCAGCAGCGTCGTCAGAACGGTTAGCCGCTTGAACTTGTGGTGCGATAACCGCAGCAGCGGCAATGGCGATAGCCAATGTAGTACGTGTGAATGTCATGTAGTGGTCCCCCCCAAGGGTTTATTTTTTTAGATTCTGTTTTGCCTAAAGGCAACACAGGGCTTTATGACGGAGCCATACTAACAGCAAAAAACGACCGAGACAAGCTTTTTCGTTGTTTTTAGATCACAAAAATATTGATTTAAATCAATAAAATAGCTTGGTGTGTTGAATTTAGTTTTAACTTTGTTCAAAAAAAACAACAGATGCTCACAGAGTAGGAACTCATTAATACCGCATAAAACATAAGGTTGCATGGGCCGTATAGGCGCCAATTAGGGCTTTTGAGCCATATTATTTAAAATAGCCTCCGATAGTTGTCGCTTTGTTTCGACAACCGCGTTTTGAATCGCTAAGCTATCCCACTTTCTAGGCGGAGCCTAATCGGCGGACGCTTAGCTCACTTTCTAAGAGTTTAATGATAGAGACAACAGACATACTCATTATTGGTGGCGGTATCAGTGGTTTGCTGACTGCGCGGGAACTTCGCTTAGCCGGTTGTGATGTCACGGTACTGGATTCTCAGGCACTGGGACAAGAGTCATCCTGGGCCGGTGGCGGAATTTTATTACCAATTTACCCTTGGCGTCAGCCGGTTGCAATTTCCGATCTGGTTATGCCCAGCATAGCGGCTTATCCTCGCTTGCAGGCGGAAATACTGGCGGCAACCGGTTTGGATCCGCAATGGCGCCCTTGTGGGATGTGGATTAGCCAAAATCCTGATGTAGAGCTTGCCAAAGCTTGGTGTGTTGAACGTGCTGTGAGTTTTCATGACGGCGCCAGTTTCCAGCCGGCGGGGATTCAGGCTAAGCAACAAAATGCTTTGTGGTTGCCCGAGATTGCCCAAATCCGCAACCCGCGCTTAATCAAGTCGCTATTGGCATATTTACGTCAACTGGGCGTGCGCTTGTTAGAGCATGTTGAGATCACAGGCCTGACAACGAGTCAGGACAAGGTGCTTACTCTCAGCACGCAACAACATCGCTGGCAATTTAAACACTTAGTGCTGGCTGCTGGCGCCTGGACGCCACAGCTGTTTCAACAATTACTGCCAGACCAGTCGCCGGTGTTGCCGATTAAGCCGGTAAAAGGCCAGATGCTATTATTTGCTGCCCCCGCTAACTTATTAAATTGTATGGTGTTGGATGGCGATCGTTATTTGATTCCGCGTGCCGATGGCAAAATTCTGGCCGGTAGTACCGTGGAAGATGTGGGTTTTGACAAAACCACTACCCTTGCAGCGCGTGAAGCCTTATATCAGTTTGCGATAGAGGTTTTGCCAGCGCTTAAAGACTGCGCGCTAGAGACCCATTGGGCCGGTTTGCGTCCCGGATCTCCGAATGGCGTGCCGACCATAGGCATGCACCCGCAATTCAGCAATCTAGGCATTAATGTCGGGCATTTCCGTAATGGTCTGGTAATGGGGCCGGCTTCCGCTCAATTATTAGCCGATTTGATTTTGCAACGTCCGCCTAGTCTGAAGCCAGATGCTTATGCCTGGCGTATTTAATTTATGAGTTTTTTATGAATATCAATCTCTATCCCGTTCTCAGACCTTTATTGTTTTCACTGGATGCTGAAACCGCTCACCATGTCACCTTAAAGCTTTTGCAACTCGCCCATCAATTACGGCTACCCAGCATTCAGCTGCCGGCTACTGTCAACAAGCCAGTGACGGTGATGGGTTTGCAGTTTAAAAACCCGTTGGGTCTGGCGGCAGGATTAGATAAAAACGGCGATTATATTGATGCATTGGCTAATCTGGGGTTTGGTTTTATCGAAATCGGCACCGTGACGCCACGTCCGCAACCCGGCAATCCTAAACCGCGTTTATTTCGTTTGCCGGAACATCAGGCCATTATCAACCGAATGGGGTTTAATAATTTTGGGGTTGATCACTTGCTGGCACAGGTGCAGTCCAGTGCCTATCAAGGCATTTTGGGGATTAATATCGGCAAAAATGCTGATACCCCTATCGAAGACGCCAAACAAGATTATTTAATCGGGCTGCGTAAAAGTTATGCGCAGGCCAGTTATATCACCATCAATATTTCATCACCCAATACCAAAAACTTGCGGCAGTTACAGCAAGGTGACGAGATTAAGTTTCTGTTAGAGGCTTTAAAACAGGAACAAACCCTGTTGCAGGCTGAGCATGGTCAATACACGCCGATTGCCGTTAAGATCGCGCCGGATTTAAACGCTGAAGAGATTCGGCATATTGCGGATTTATTGCTCAGTTTTGAAATGGATGCCGTGATTGCGACCAATACCACTATTAGTCGGGAGGCGGTGCAAGGTCATCGGTATGCGAATGAAGCAGGTGGTCTGAGTGGAGCTCCGGTTTTGGCGGCTTCTACCTACGTGGTTCAAGGCTTGTCAGCAGAATTGCAGGGTAAGCTGCCAATTATTGCCGCGGGTGGCATATTCTCAGCTGAGGATGCGCAACAAAAACTGGCTGCTGGAGCCAGTTTGTTACAAATTTATAGTGGTCTGATCTATCGCGGGCCGCAACTCATTGCCGATATCTTGGCGGCTATTTAATTACTGGCCGGCTATCGACATTTTCTCGAGCAGTATCGAACCTGTGCGAATATTGCCACGCAGATCCACATCGTTGCCAATTGCGACGATGTTGCGCAGCATGTTCGTCAGATTGCCGGCAATGGTGATTTCTTCAACCGGAAACTGAATCACACCGTTTTCTACCCAGAAACCCGAGGCGCCCCGCGAATAATCGCCAGTTACTCGGTTCACGCCTTGCCCCAGCAATTCAGTCACTAACAAACCGGTACCCATTAGTTGCAACATGCCAGTAAAATCAAGTGCGCCGGAATCTACGGTCAGGTTGTGCACGCCACTGGCATTACCGGTGGTGCGCATACCCAGTTTACGTGCTGAATAGCTGCTCAGAACATAAGCACGCAAAATACCTGCGCTGACGATATCGCGGGTTTGGGTGGCCACCCCTTCGGCATCATAACTGGAACTGCCTAGGGCGCCTTTCAGTAAGGGTTGCTCATGAATTCGAACAAAATCGGGCATGATGACCTGATCGAGTTTATCCAACATAAAAGAGGCTTTACGATATAAACTGCCCCCACTGATTGCACCGATCAAAGCACCGATTAAACCTTGTGCCATGGTTGGCGCAAACAAAACCGGACATTGGCGGGTGCTTAAACTGGTCGCATTCATTCTGGCCAAGGTGCGACGGGCGGCTTCCTGACCAACCTGCTCAACCGATTCCAAACCCAGCTGGTTGCGCGCTACGCTGTACCAATAATCGCGTTGCATGTTGTCGCCGCTTCCGGCCAACACCGAGCAACTGATCGAATGCCGCGTGGCTTGATAGCCTTGCAAAAAACCCAGTGAATTGCCCAGTACGCGGACACCACTGTGACTATTCACTGAAGCGCCTTCTGAATTGCTAATCGCAGGATCAAAATCTCTGGCGGCTTGTTCACAGCGAATCGCCAGTTCAATCGCTTGTTCGGCATTGACCGTCCAGGGATGGTAAAGATCCAGATCGGGAAATTGGGTGGCTAAATCGGCGGCATCGGGTAAGCCGGCATATTCATCCGGACTGGCGTAGCGGGCAATACTGCAAGCCGCTCTCACCGTTTCCCGTAAAGAATCAGCCGATACATCATTACTGCTGGCAGAACCTTTTTGCTGACCAAAATAGACAGTCACGCCTAAACCTTGATCACAATGGAATTCTACGGTTTCAACTTCACCCAAACGTGCGGAAACACTCAGACCATTATCAATACTGACACTAGCCTCAGCTGCGCTGGCACCCTGGTGCTTGGCTTCATCCAAGACCTGTTGCACTACGGCTTTTAAACGATCGATTTCAGCGGAATTTTGCACACTATATCCTCGGACTAACTATCGGAATGCCACAGGCAGCTTAAACATGGGTGCCGCCCACGGTGAGGCCATCAATTTTCAGCGTAGGCTGACCCACGCCTACTGGAACGCTTTGGCCGTCTTTGCCGCATGTTCCCACGCCGCTGTCTAATTGCATGTTATTACCGACCATGCTGACTTTGGTTAATACATCGGGGCCATTGCCAATCAGGGTGGCGCCTTTTACGGGTCGGGTAATACGACCGTTTTCAATTAGATAGGCTTCGCTGGCCGAAAATACAAATTTACCGGAAGTAATATCAACCTGACCGCCACCAAAATTGGCGGCATAAATGCCTTTGTGGACTGAGGCAATGATTTCTTCGTGAGTACTGTTGCCAGGCAACATATAAGTATTGGTCATACGTGGCATCGGCAAATGTGCATAAGATTCACGACGGCCATTACCGGTGACACCGACACCCATTAAGCGGGCGTTCATCTTGTCTTGCATATAGCCCTTGAGAATGCCTTTTTCGATCAAAACCGTGTTTTGAGTCGGTACACCTTCATCGTCAACACTCAGGGAACCGCGTCGCCCGGCCAAAGTGCCATCATCGACCACAGTACAAAGATCTGATGCGACCCGCTGACCGACTAAGCCACTAAATGCCGACGTACCTTTGCGGTTGAAATCACCCTCTAGGCCGTGGCCAATCGCTTCATGCAACAAAATCCCCGGCCAGCCTGGACCCAGAACTACCGTCATGCTGCCGGCTGGTGCTTCTTCAGCTTCCAGATTGACTTGCGCGACTCTAACGGCCTCACGGGCATAAGCAAAGGCTCTATCGTCTTCCAGAAAATAACGGTAATCACTGCGAGAGCCACCACCCATGCTGCCTTGTTCGCGACGGCCATTGCTTTGCATAATCACGCTGACATTCATGCGCACCAAGGGGCGTATATCAGCAATTAGCTCGCCGTCTGCATTGGCAATCAAAATATGCTCAAAATTAGATACCAGACTGACCATCACCTCTTCAACGCGAGTATCCAGCTGGCGAGTGAACTGATCAATACGTTTGAGTAAATCAATCTTTTCCTGATCAGCCAAAGATTTTAAAGGGTCCAGGCTCGGATAAAGTGCCGGGTATTTTGATGCAGAAGCCAGACGCTGACGATGCTGCTGGCCATGTCTGACAATGGCTTTCACATTGTTGGCGGCTTCCAGCAAAATGGGAAGTTCGATGCGGTCGCTGTAGGCGAAACCTGTTTTATCACCACTGACCACTCTGACGCCAGCACCGCTTTCGATGGAATGCGTACCTTCTTTGACAATCCCGCCTTCTAAGGACCAGGATTCAAAATGACTGGCTTGAAAATAAATGTCGGCATCATCTACGGCTGAATTCAGCAAATTACCAAGCACTTGATCAATGTCCTGGGTTTGCAAGCCGTTACCGGCCAAGAAGTGCTGTTTAACTGTAGTCAGTAAATCCATAGTAATTGGGAATGCTAGTGTGATTTACATCACGAAAAAAGAGGCAAGATACAGAAAAACCAAAAAACCCAGGCCAATAAGACTGCGGTTTAATAAGTTCTGCTTTTGCCAAAATTGGGTCAATTGGGTCTTGCGGCGAATCCATGAATCACGCGCAAACTGACGACAACTCACATAGAGCAGTGATACCACGAATTTAAGTTTGTATAGCAAAAACCCTATCATGAGCATGAGGGTATAAAAGGTAATAATCTGGCTGCCATGCCGGTCGGTATGCAAAAGATGTTCGACGCCATGTTCAATACCCAGCTCAACTACTTCGAACAAATTGTGCAAAACTTCAAAAATCAGATGCACAACTTCCGTGACTATTTCGAAAGTCACGTCGTACATCAGTAGGCATAAAAACAAGAATGCTACGATGAATAAATCCAGATTTTTTTTTGCTATGACGCTCATGAATGGGAAATCCTAGGCTTTGTCTATTCTGGTACTTGCCACACTATCTGCCAATGCCCTTGATTATCGGTGAGCAGCTGATTTAACCAGGGTAAAAGGCTATTGGCTTGCTCCTCAAGCGGCCAGGGCGGATTGATTAACAGCATACCAGAACCGGTCATGCCGCGCACCGCTCCATCGGCTTTGACACAATGTTCGATGCGCAATTGTCTGCGAATTCCGCTATCGGCCAGACGTTGCAGCATGGTTTCGGTGACCTGTCTGTCGATGACCGGATACCACAAGGCGTAACAGCCATTGGCAAAGTGTTGATAAGCTTTGATCAGACTGTCGATCACCTTGCGATAATCGGCTTTGACTTCATAGCTGGGGTCAATCAAGACCAAGCCGCGCCGCTGAATGGGTGGTAGTTTTTTCAGCAGAGTTTGCAAACCGTCTTCTTTGGCTACGCTGACTGACTTATCGCCAGCAAATAGTTGCTGCAAACTGCTGAAGTCAGTACTGTGCAATTCCGATAATTGCATCCGGTCCTGGTTGCGAATTAAGCGGCGAACCAGTTGCGGAGAGCCTGGATAGCGCAGGAGTTGGGCGGTATTTTCCGCACGCACCACCGCCAGATAGTCACGGGCAGCCTCTGGAATGCTGTTGGCTTGCCATAAGCGGGCGATGCCTTGCTGATATTCCGCGGTTTTCTGCGCAAATTCGGATTGTAGTTGATACTTGCCGGCACCAGCATGCGTATCAATATAAACAAAGGGTTTGTCTTTTTGTTTCAAGGCCTGAATGATCAGGCTGACGATGCTATGTTTCAACACATCAGCAAAATTTCCGGCATGGAAGCCGTGGCGATAACTTAGCATGATAGACCTAAGGTGTGAGGGGCGGCATTAGCGGGCCCGAAAAATAAAATAGGCTGCGCCCAGCAAGCATAAACCCGCCCACAGATAATCTAGTTTCAAAGGCTCTCGCAAATAGAGTACCGAAAAAGGCACGAAAATACTCAGGCTAATGATTTCCTGCAATATTTTGAGTTGGCCTACATTGAGAACATTGTGACCGATTCGGTTAGCCGGAACTTGAAGCACATATTCAAACAGTGCGATTCCCCAGCTTAATAATGCTGCCAGCAACCAGTGTTTATGATTGAGTTCTTTGAGATGGGCGTACCAAGCAAAGGTCATGAACACATTGCTGCACAGTAATAAACCGGTAGTGATGGCAACAGGATGTAGCGAATTCATAGCTGAGCCTGCTTGTATTG
>RFQK01000150.1 GCA_009925045.1 Methylococcaceae bacterium | reverse complement strand
TTCGGCCTTGATAGTCTATATCTGGAAATGGACTACCGAAAGCCATAATAGCCTTAGCCTGGCTCCAATTGACCAAATCTTGGGGATGGATTTCGCAGTGAGTGTTTGGGTTGGAAAGCGGAAAGATGATGGGTTGATCATGATGCCGTGACATCGCAGATACAACGTCTTCATTGAATAAGCCACTACACCCAGACAAACCAATTAAGACATTAGGTTGCAGATGGTGGATGGCTTCTAGCAAATTAGGGCTATCTCCACTGATATGCCAGTCAGCAAACAAATCGGCGGATTGGGCGAATGGGAGTTTATAGCTTTCTAAATCACTCTGTTCAACCACCAGGCCATGCATGTCGATAATGAATAAACGATCACGCACTTCGGCTGCAGTCAGGCCAGCATCCAGCATCCCGGCACGGATGATGCTAGCGACTCCAATACCTCCAGCACCCGCTCCAACGATAATGATTTTCTGGTCGGACAATGATTGTTGTTTGCGGGCGCAGGCGGCTAATAAACCGGCTAAGACCATTGCTCCGGTTCCTTGAATATCATCATTAAAGCAGGGCAGTCGATTTTGATAGCGTTTCAGCACATCAAAAGCGACATCTTTAGTGAAGTCTTCCCATTGAATAATCGCTTTTGGCCAGACTTGCCTGACCGCGTTAACAAATTTATCGACCAGCTCAAAGTAAGCTTCTTTGTCCAAACGACGCTGGCGTATCCCCAGATAATGAGGATCATCCAATAATTCTTCACGATTAGTCCCTACATCTAGGTTGATGGGTAAACTTTGAAACGGGCTCAGCCCTCCGCCAACCGTGTAAAGTGCCAGTTTGCCTATACAGATAGAAAGACCACCCATACCTTGGTCACCAATCCCCAAAATCGCTGATGCATCGGTGACAACGATCATGCGAACATCCAATAAGGGATAGCGCTGCATGATAGTGGTTGCTCTGTCGATATTTTGCGGTGAAAGAGTCAGTCCTCTTGCTGTGCGGTATAAAGAGCTGAATTGTTGGACGGCAAGACCAATCGTAGGGGTATAGACGATGGGTATCATTTCTTCCAAATGCTTTTCCAGCAAGGCATAGAACAGCACCGCTGATCGGTCTTGAATAGCCCGCAAAAACTGGTATTTCAGAATATCGCTGCCTTGTTTTTGATAACTAAAATACAAACGCTCAACTTGTTGGTCCAGCGTAGTCACCAAAGGGGGTAAAAGACCATCTAAATCCAGTTCGATTCGCTCCTCAAGCGTAAAGGCGGTGCCTTTATTCGCTGGGGGAAAACGCAGTAGCGTCATGCCTTTTATGCCGACAGCCATATAACGATTGCCTTGGGCGTCGACGCGATAGTCAAAAAAATGGCTTAATTGAGTCATGTAGTCAGAGGAATAAACATTGGATGGTTTCAACAAAGCAATTATGGTGCCACGTTGTATGGATGTTTTTGGGGATATTTAACGATTTTGCCGTGTTTTAGGCAATCGTTTCGCACCAAATGCAGGCGGATTGATTGGGCTTTGCTTTTATTTAGTGCGTTTGTACCTAACAGTCCGTCAACTATCGGTCTAAACCTGCTGAAATCAAGTCCAACTTACAAGAACTATTAAGCTTTGAGATTGCAGACCATGATTTTCTTCGAAAATTTCTTTATGGTCCGGATATTGCTTGCCAATAAGTATTAATTTTTGCAGGAGCATTATGACTATGACCAGTCCTTCCCTTATTCATCCTATTCAAGGCGACAAAGAAAATTCACCTTGGTTTCATGAATATTTGCAACGTTTGCTTGAAGAGCGGGATCGCACCGGTTTAACGGATATGATTCATCAAGTCGATGCCTTGATGATCAATGTAGAACCCGGTTGTTCGGTCAGTTATGTCGGAGAACTGGCTCTGATGACGCCGTATCATTATCTGGTGACTTTAGAATCCGAAACCCACTGGACACATGTTTTGCGTATTGATATGCATTCGCCCGACATTCTGGTTCGAGAAGTGCGGGATCCTGAATATCACGGCATCTTTCGCAGTCTGAATGAGGTGTATCCGGTTGGTGCGCACAAGCCTAATTCGCGCTATATGGGCGAAATTTTTCGAGTGACCGATCAGCACGATGTGGTTGAAATGCAGAAATCGCGTGAAATCCGCTTTTTCAATCAGGATCAGATCCGTAAGCTGGAATTACCCGGTAACATCGCCACAGTTAAACCCTCTCCCTATACACACAATATTGTGGGGTATTGGGAACGTCCTGAGCATGATATTCGTGTTTACGCACTCGGTAACAGTGTGATTCGTGAGGATGTCAATCGCGCTTATCAGAACGCCAAGGAAGTTCAGGAGCAATTGGGCCTGGATCATCTGATTCTGCCTATCGATCATTTGGCAACCCGGGTTTATAGTCAGAATCGTGAAGTGGCGATTCTAGAATATCTCACCCTGTCCAGTTATTACTACTGGGGTTCCTACGATATTGCTAATCAGAATTCCTCAACCAATGTGACCAAGAGTATTCATTATCCAGATGAACGATTCAGTCCCGCCAAAGTTTTCACGGCTGCGAACAATCCTTATTTTGTGAATCATCTGGTTGGATTGCCTTCACCGACTGAAAACTTTGTCCGCAACTACGGTCCACGCTTACATCATCTGGCTTTGATCGTTGCCGATGGCGAAACCGCTGGTCAGTCGAATATTGATTATGTTGTCGAAGCGATTCGGGCCAATGGTAAGGATTTTCTGTTAGATGTGATTGGCTCTAAAGAAGAGGGGCTTAAGCAGATTTTCTCGAGTGCTTCCGAACATTCGTCATTAATTGTGGAATATGTTCAACGCTTTGGAGATTTTAGTGGCTTCTTCACCAAGAAAAATGTGGCTGGATTGACTGAAGCGGCGGGTGTTGAAGAATCATTAAAATTTCTTCAGGAAGAAGCTTCTCGATAGGCGTTTAGTCAATACGCTTTTCCATGCAAGCTAGAGTGAGTCCTTCGCGTTTGGGGCGCCACAGCTCCGGGTTGACTGGAAAAGGCTGGCTAGCACCGTTAAATTGATAGCCGCGTCGCTGAGTAATTGCTTGCCTATGCCCCGGTTTTGTAAGCTGGGAGCCACAGCAAACATACCTAGCTCAACCGCCTCTGAATCAGCAAGGTATTCCAGAAGTATAGATCCCAGAAGTTTGTCCCCTTGTTTAGCTAATAGGACACGACTGTCTTGCGCGTTAACTAAGCTCGCCATATGCGCCTGATCAGTTCTCAAACCGTCCAGTAAATCCGCTTCAGTAGTCCAACCCAGACGACTTTGTTCGCCGCGGTAAGTCTGGTTGACCAGACTGACGATCGCGGCGATATCCTGAGGCTTAGCCGGGTGAAATTCGATCATGCTGGTGGTTATGGACGGCCAAGCCTGGGTTTTAAGCTTTGCCAAATTTTTTCTGCAATCAAGGGTTGTGCCGCTGCATTAGGATGCAGACCGTCAGCCTGCATCAGTTCTTTATTCAGCGCTACATCTTCCATAATAAAGGGCAAAAAAGGCAGTTTTAATTCGGCAGCCAGTTGCGGGTAAACGCTGTAGAACATTTCCGTATAGCGTTTGCCATAATTAGGTGGAATCCTCACCCCCAACAGCATGACTCGAGCTCCGGTTTTTTGAGAAGTTTGAATGATATTGAGCAGATTCTGCTTAATGACTTCTGGTGCCAGACCGCGCAGACCGTCATTGGCGCCGAGTTCTAACAAGACCCAGCTAGGATGGCTTCTTTGCAGTGCTGCTGGTAACCTGTCCAAGCCTCCGGTACTGGTATCGCCACTGATACTTTCATTGAAGACTTTGGCTTGAGGATATTCCTGGATAATTTTGCTTTCTAGCAACTTGACCCAACCTTGCTGGACTTGGATTCCATAGGCGGCACTGATACTATCGCCCAGCACCATAATCACCGGATCGGCCTGGCTCAGCGAGGCAATTGACATTAATAACAAGGACAGACAGAGTTTAAACATGAAGCCATTTTTAAAGCAGTCGTTTCAGGAAGAACTGATTATCACCGAAAACTTAGGTAAAAGGGTATCGACCCATGAGGGTGACTTGGATATTTTATCCGGTATTCAACTTAAATTAGGTGCAGGTGACAGTTTAGCTATTGTCGGAGAATCAGGTTCAGGAAAATCGACCCTATTAGGCTTGTTAGCAG
>RFQK01000149.1 GCA_009925045.1 Methylococcaceae bacterium | reverse complement strand
AATCCAGAAAGGCACCATCGATATGGCGATTTTATGGGGCCCTATGGCCGCCTATGTTCAAAACCAGGGTTTAAAAGAGAGTTATATCGCCATTCCCATGCAATCTACACCCAGCATTCGGTTTGATTATTCAATCGCTATGGGCGTCAGACAAAGTGACGGTAAACGCAAACAACAACTAAATGCTTTGATTGAAAAAAATCGCGAGCAAATTGCCCGTATCATCGCGACCTACAACATCCTGCAATTACCGATTACTAACGGTAAAGCTGACAAGCAGGACCAAGATTGATACCGAGAAGCGCTAGAGCCTGAGACTCTAGCGCCCGAACATCCGGATTCTATGCGCAACAAATTCAGCCATTTCCGGCTGTAGTTGCGCCCATTCGAATCCCCAACTCCAATTCCCTTCTACTGTTCCCGGCGTGTTCATTCGGTCGACAGAACCTAATCGCAAGATATCTTGCATAGGAATAATCGCCAGATTGGCTACCGAAGCTAAAGCCGCATGGATTAGCGCTTGGGGCATAGGCAAACTGGACCACCCCAGAAAATCATAGATAGCTTGTTTTTCATGGTCCGACAAACCAGAAAACCAACCCAAAGTCGTATCATTATCGTGGGTACCGGTATACACCACGCTATTCGCCTGATAATTACTCGGAAGATAAGGATTGCCGCTATTGCCATCAAACGCAAACTGTAAGATCTTCATCCCTGGCAAGTTAAACTCATCACGCAGGGCTTCCACTTCATCGGTAATAATACCCAAGTCCTCTGCGACCAAAGACAAAAACGGTAATTCCTGCTCAATAGCCTCCAGCAGGGATGCACCTGGCGCTTTAACCCAAGACCCATTGATTGCCGTGGGCTCAGTGCCCGGAATCTCCCAAGCAGCTTCAAAACCCCGAAAATGATCAATACGTAAAATATCAAACAATTCGTATTGACTCTCCATCCGCTCTAGCCACCAGCGAAACCCGGTTTTTTGCAAGTATTCCCAGTCATAATGCGGATTACCCCAGCGCTGACCGAACTCGGAAAAATAGTCAGGCGGCACCCCTGCCACCACATCCATTTCACCCGACTGGTTTAATTTAAATACCTGACGATTCGCCCAGACATCAGCACTGTCATAAGCGACAAAGATTGGAATATCGCCAAACAGCAAGACGTTATGCTGTTTGGCATACGCCTTAAGCTGATTCCACTGTTTAAAAAATACAAACTGCTCAAACTTAATCGTCTCAATTGCCGTTTTAAGCAACTGACGTGACTCGCTCAAAGCCGGCTCCTGACGCTGTCTCAAGCCTTCAGGCCATTGATTCCAGCTTTGATAAGCAAACAGATTACGCAAGGCCACAAACAGCGCAAAATCATCCAGCCAACCCGCTTTGTCCTGACAAAAGTTTTGAAAGGCTTGATGGTCAGCCAAACTGGCATGCGACTGAAAACCAAAATAAGCTTTGCTTAACAAACAAGATTTACTACAGGCACTCTGCGTGTGAACTTGAGTACAAGCATCTTCAGCACCCAACCAGCCTGATTCGACTAGCAAATCGATACTGATTAAAGCGGGATTACCGGCATGAGCCGATAAACATTGATAAGGGGAACCATCACCATGGGGCATTCCCAAAGGCAGGGTTTGCCAAACAGTTATACCAGTATTGTGGAGAAAATTAACAAAATGATAGGCTTCATGCCCCAGATCACCACCCAATCCCTGGTTGGGTAAAGAAGTAACGTGCAATAAAACGCCGGCGCGACGTTTGTCTAGTAAAGCACTCATGCATAGCCTTTGATGCAGGTTAAAAATCTGGAGATCAGCTAGACACCTCTGGAACAAGAGGTGTCTGAATTTAGTTACACAATCGGACTATCGAACAATGTGTCGACGTTGACCTAGCATATCAGGAGTGACAAGTACGACGCCACCAGCGCTGACATAAAAACGTTTTTCATCTTCAGCTCTATCTTCACCAATCACCGTACCCTCAGGAATTTTACAGCCTTTTTCGATGATCGCTTTGGTAATCCGGCAATGGCGACCAATATTAACATCTGGCATCACCACTGAATCTTTAACAGTCGTATAAGAGTTCACCCTGACCTGAGAAAACAGCAGCGAATGCTTAACCGTTGAACCCGAAATTACACAGCCACCCGAAACCATAGAGTCAATTGCCTGACCACGTCTATCATCATCATCAAAAACAAATTTAGCCGGCGGAGTCTGGGCCTGATATGTCCAGATAGGCCACTTATCATCGTATAAATTCAAATCGGGTTGCACGCCAATCAATTCCATATTGGCCGCCCAGTAAGCGTCAATGGTCCCCACATCACGCCAGTAGCTTTGCTCACCACTTTGTAAATCGAGGAATGGATAGGCGTTGACACGATATTTGTGAATAACAGAAGGAATAATATCCTTACCAAAATCACGACTCGAACCCGGAGTATCTGCATCTTTAATCAACTGCTCAAACAGGAAAGCTGCATTAAAAATATAAATGCCCATGGAGGCTAAGGCACTGTCTTCACGACCTGGCATTTTCGGCGGATTGGCTGGCTTTTCGACAAAGGCTTTAACCCGGCGATTGACATCCACATCCATCACCCCAAATTCTTTGGCATCCTCCAAAGGTACTTCGATACAACCGATGGTCAGATCAGCATCATTAGCTACGTGGTCAGCCAGCATGGCTGAATAATCCATTTTGTAAATATGATCACCGGCCAACACCAAAATGAATTCAGGATTACGACTACGCAGAATATCGATATTCTGGAAAATCGCATCGGCAGTACCCTGATACCAAGAATGTTCATCATGGCGTTGCTGAGCAGGCATTAAATCGACATATTCTCCAAACTCGCCACGTAAAAAACCCCAGCCCTGTTGAATGTGACGAATTAATGAATCTGCCTTGTACTGAGTTAGAATACCGATTTTGCGGATGTCCGAATTGATACAGTTGGAGAGCGGGAAATCAATAATTCGAAATTTGCCGCCAAAAGGCACGGCTGGTTTTGCGCGCCAGTCCGTCATCGCCTTTAACCTAGAACCTCTACCACCGGCTAAAATCAGAGCTATGGTATTACGGGTAAGATCATTCACCCTTCTCGGTTTTTTAGTGGGTTCTACAACTGACATGCATTCATCCTTTAGTGAGTTATTTAAGGCGATAAAACGAGTAATTAGCTTTTTCGAACGACTTTCACTTGCCGCGTGTCGTCATTATCGTTACTCTTGAAACAAAAGTAAAAAGCTAGCTTAGCAACATGAAAAATCCCTAGCTTCAAAAAACAATTGCACTATAACTGAGGCTCTATTACATGAACAAGCCAAGCCGTCAAAAACTGCTTGATTCTGATTTAATCAAAATCTCTGAAGCCAAACACCACGACCCATTTTCGGTCCTGGGCCTGCAAAACGTCCTAGGTGAGGATCTGATCCGGGTCTATTTACCTTACGCCGAATCTGTCTCCGTGGGTGATGACCACGCCAAAATGGCACGCGTGCCAGATAGTGATTTTTTTGAACTTAATCTCACGGAAGCATTGCCCGAGCATTACACCATCCACTGGCAAGATAAAGACGGTGCCCAGCATACGGAAATCTACCCCTACAGTTTTCCGGCTATCTTGCCAGAATTTGACCGCCATTTATTTGCCGAAGGTCAACATTGGCATATTTATCAGAAACTCGGTGCACATTTACGTAGCGTCGACAATATTCCCGGTGTCTATTTCGCTGTTTGGGCGCCGAATGCGCAACGTGTCAGTGTCGTCGGTGAATTCAATCGCTGGGATGGTCGCTGTCATCCTATGCGTAGCTTGGGTGGTAGCGGTATCTGGGAATTATTTATCCCAGGACTTAGCGAAGGCTGCATGTATAAATTCGAAATACTCAACCGTCAATCCGGGCAATTACTGGTCAAAAC
This sequence comes from Methylococcaceae bacterium, assembly GCA_009925045.1. Taxonomy (GTDB): domain Bacteria; phylum Pseudomonadota; class Gammaproteobacteria; order Methylococcales; family Methylomonadaceae; genus Methylomonas. Next base: position 250 of record RFQK01000149.1, on the reverse strand, counting down.
CGACCCGTATGGACAACAGTTTGAGTTTCGTCCACAAACAGCCGCAATTGTTACCGATCCCAAACGCTATCAATGGTCTGATCAAAACTGGATTAGCAACCGCGAACAACGCGACTGGCTTCACAGCCCCCTTTCCATTTACGAAGTGCATTTAGGCTCCTGGCAGCGTGATGATCTAGGTAATTTTCTGAACTACCGCCAGCTGGCTGAGCAATTGGTTAGCTATGTCAAAGCACTTGGCTTTACTCAT
>RFQK01000148.1 GCA_009925045.1 Methylococcaceae bacterium | reverse complement strand
TTAGACGCTTTAGCATTTAAGGCGTAGGCAGTGGCATCTTGGGGCAAAATCTCACCTTCGGCAAAGTGATACACCAAAGCCTGGTTGACATCGTATAGTCCTTTTGAATCTGAACCATCCGGTGCATTGGAATTGCCATAATATAAAGAAAAACTATCACTGGCATTGTTCCCGCGAATGGTAGGGACTTTCACCCAGACCAAACCCAGTTCACTGAGGTTGTCGATCTTGTCTATCTGATGTTTTAAAGGGGTTTTATCATCCAGCATAAAACGAATGTCTTTACCGTTTTCTGCTAATTCAGAAAAAAAGCCGAAGTTGCCAGTATGTAATCTGACCAGAACAGGCACATCCTTCAAAGTTTCCTGAATATCAGCACCGGTGGCGGTGGTATCAAGAGTTAATGCCTTGCGCGACTTCCAGTCGTCATTCCACCAAGCCTGGGCAACAGTGGGTAGCCACAGCATAATAAGCATCATTCCGCAACAACTACGCATTAATCGAGTGGAACTCGTGGATGATTTACTCTTAAAGATACCTGTCATATTCAATGTGCTCTTCATAAAAATTTGAAATTTCCGCCTAACCGCCGCAACCGGGTTTACCGTCACGAACATCTGCTTCACTACAGTCACCAAAACCTATGACATCAGCATTAATAACACTGATTTGTCCGGCAGATTTGTTCGTGTTTTTGGCATCACTTCGATCTAAACCGCCATCGGTCATTTGCGAAGCGGATTTCGCCGCATTAGCAGCGGCGCTATCAGCGCCAGAAACATTAACTACCGGTGGGGCACTGCTTGGAACGCCTATCGTGCCGCCCGATGCTGAGATATTTGAAGCACCCACAACAGCAGTCGCTGCGATGACGATTTGCCCACCGCTAATACCGGCTTCCTGTGCATCTACAATGCCCTCTGGAGCGGCTAAGGTGACTAAACCATTACCAACCGCTTGAATACCGCTTCCGGAAACAATCGGAGGGAAAATTGTGACAATATTGCCTTTTTCATCGACCACAGTTTGAGGTGGTGGCGCGGCAATAGCTGATTTAGCGCCTTTACCCGCATCAATACTACCTTTGGACGACCAGACAGTAAGATCTCCACCCGCTAGAGTGAATACCCTGGATTGGTTAACATTAAAATTACCATTGGCAAGCGCACTTAAATTACCTTGTTGTTGAACAACAATACCCAGTGCATCCGCAGACTTACTAATACCACCCTGACGCCCCGCCAGACCAACATCAACTTTGCCACCGGGTACTAAGATATTGATATCGCCACTATCCAATGTTTTGATTTGGCTGAAAACCAGCGATAAATCCCCTTTATAGGATGCATCAGGCAATAAAGTTTTAATCGCATCAAAACCGCGTTGATACATCGCGCCCCTTTTATTTTCGGGGGCAGCTGCCGCAGCAGTTGCTGCAGCTTGAATTTCTTTGAATAAAACTTTTAGCACAACGGGTAACACTTTGGCGTTGTCTTTGTCGTTGAAGGTTTTTCCGACAAAAGAATCAAGCAAGGCTTGATAGTCTGAGTTTTTGGCGTATTTAGTCACAAAACCGGCAATATCGAGCGTTCCATTAAGGCCATTAAGGACGTCAATACTTGCACCATTACCTAAGGCTGTATTGAGAATATTGCCTATGGTTTCTACACCAGCTGCGCTACCTAGATTAATATTTTGACCGGCAAGCACCTGTAAACGACCGGAGCCACCCAGTTTAAACACACTGTCATTAGCCAAAACGACGCCATTGTTACTGATCTGGGTATCAAATACGATATCTCTTCCAGCTAGGACCCGCGTAGTATCATTTTCAGTCAGATTCTGAACATCAAAACTCATATTCCGAATGTCATTGCCCGCCTGGAATAGGGCCGATTTAGGTAGTACAAAACTGACATTCGAACCGGATGCAAAGGCAATATTACCTTGATTGGCCACAATACTAACAGGCTGAGTATCCTGTAAGTGAATGGGCTTTTCGGCGTGAATGACACTAGCGATTGGCGTGCCAGGATCTAAACGCTCTCTGGCTCGAATCAAACCGTCATATAAACTGCCTTCGAGATTCGGTGCAGCATTATTTTTTAATGGAAGCAGACTAGGATCAGCATCTGACATATTAATGATCACCGATTGTCCAGCCTGAGCAGCAGAGCGGATATTATTATTCGCTAATAGGTTAAGTTGACCTTTAGCATCCGGGAACAGGGTCATGGATTTATCAATACTGATATCACCTGACAACGCTTTGACATTCAGCGAACTTGGATAAACCGAATATTCAAACCCATCACCGGCATTGTTATTCAAGGTGATATTGCCGGCAACTGACAAAAAGTTGATTGCACTATTCGCATCGTAACTAAAAAACCGCGCATCGCCACCCACGATTTGAGCTTGCTTTAGCACAGTCGGGTTATAGACACCGGCAATATTAATATTCTGACGCGCTTGAACATCAATGACAGCATCACCCAGTTCAAATGTGGAATTACTCGATTGACCGATACTTCCACCGACATCCAGACTGGCCTGCCCTTTGCCGACATAATACTCACCACCGACGAGATTTTGACCCGCGCTTATTTTTAAGTTGCCACCACCATTGACTATGACATCGTTTTCTAGCCATTGGTTAGGTGTAGAACTTACCGTACCAAAGGGTTTACCTGTGGTTGGTAACATAGCTGAAAGATTGCTCACAGTGCCACCCGCAGCAACGGTAATATTTCCGCCACCCAAGGTGCCAAGATTCTGGTTGAAATTACGTATTCCTTTTACCGACGGATTGTTGCGGTCACCACTGATATTGATTCCCCAGAGAGTTGCTCGATTATTCTCTGTGAGGGTGCCACTTCTGACTAACCAATCACTCATTTTTTGGCCGGTTTTAATGCCATTAATATTGCCTGCTGCTTGCAGTCCGATATCACCGCCATGCAGAGGAAATTCAGCTTTCTGAAATAAACTTCCAATGCGGGTATCATCCAGATAACCGAATCTGAGTAAGTTATTTAATACATTGGGATCGAGACGATTTAAATAATGTGCGTCCGTTTCCAAAGCAAGCCTTTGCGGTAAGCCTGGGATCAAGCCTTGCAGTAACTGATTACGCGTGTATGCCGCCACCGTACCAACGGTGTAGATGGCAGCAGCTGAACCAGGATTTCTGCTATCTGCAATAAAGCGAATATCATGACCGGAGTCTAAATTAATACTGCCCGTTCCAGTGCGCACAACAACCTGATTCAATCCAGAATTATTGAAATTTGGCGCTAACTCGATATTGTCTCCAGCTACCAGCGTGTAATTCCACGATTGGCCTGACTGAATCATATCTTTGTAAATTCGGCTGTCACCTGGCAAGGAGTCACTTGCAAGCGCATCCGTTATCGATGCTTGAATCGATAACTTACCCGGTGCTCTCAGGGTTAAATATCCGGGTACAGTCTGCATGCCATCTTGAGTTGGATAGCGCCAGTTAATGAAATCCCAAGTATTATTCAGGCTTAAATTATCGGGTGAGCGGATTTCTATACCGGGCTGCCATTGCAAATTAGCTGAATTTGGGGCTTTGAAAGCAGACATGAATTGTTGGGTATCGGTTTGCCAAGTGCTAATTGCATTGCTATCAATTGCACGCACACCCTCATACACCCTAGTCATTTCAAAGACAGTATTTTGTGCTTGCGCACCAATAAGCTTGGACTGAATGGCGGTGCTTGCGAGATTCCCGTTGGCATCTCGACCGGCTCTTAAATGGATCTGGCCACTTCCCAAACTACCGGAGACATCAATGGTTCCGCCTGGATTGCTGAGATCCAAAACACCGCTACCGGCATCACTACGGTGCACCGTATCCAAGAAAACATGACCATCAGCGGCTCTAATTGTGCCTGTAGCGTCCAAGCTAATCCCATTAGCGCCATATACCGCAATAGAACCGCCCTCAGGATTGGGTGATTGCAAAAGACCAGCAATATTAACCCGTCCATTTAAAGCTTTTAAATCTAGAGAATTTGCTTTGATACTGTCCGATTTATCGAGGTTTAAATCACCCTGATTTAGACTTAAAGCAAAAGCTTCGTTAAAACCGGCATCCAGCCTTTTTTGATTCAAAGCAGTTAGACTATCAGTAGCCAATGCGCCAATTGCCAGATTTAAGCGCCCGGTTTTTGCCGTATTAGCAGCCCAGGCTTCAATACTGCCATTCCAGTTAAATAGTCCCTCTGCTGCTT
>RFQK01000147.1 GCA_009925045.1 Methylococcaceae bacterium | reverse complement strand
GTGATGATGTATTGTTTTCTAAACGCAGTGATTGCGCTTTGCCTGTTCGCGAAGCTATGCGCAGGATTGCCGAAGAAGGTCGCGGTGTTCTGGTATTGATTCGGCAAAAAGAGAATAACAAGTCCTTAGTTGAATTGATTCACAGTTATCAGCTTGAAGACTTGGGTGTTAAACCGCATACTGATCAAGATCATGATTGGCGCACTACGGGTACAGGATCGCGAATTCTGGTAGATTTGGGTGTGCACAGAATGAAAGTAATGGGTGCCCAGAAAAAGTATTTTGGTTTATCGGGTTTCGATCTGGAAGTGGTCGAACACATTGAAACCGCGTTTTAATCTTTTAAAAAATATAGGCTTAGCAAATGTCAGCAGTTACTACCATTGAAGGCAATTTTTCCGCACAAGGTGGCAAATTTTGTATTGTTTCTTCTCGATTCAACAGTTTTATCGTGGAACAACTGGAAAACGGTGCGATTGATGCGCTCGTGCGTCATGGTGCCGACAAAAACACCATTACCCTGATCAAGGCACCAGGCGCTTTCGAGTTACCTATGGTGGTGCAAAGAGTCGCTGCCAGTAATCAATACGATGCCATTATCGTGCTGGGTGCCGTAATTCGTGGTGGCACCCCGCATTTTGAATATGTGGCCGGTGAATGCGTTAAAGGCATCGCTCATGTTTCACTGCAATACGATATACCTGTGGTCAGCTTGTTCAAGCATTTGGGTTCTGCGGTTTAAGTCAATGAGTGAAGCAAAAACCAATGCCCGTAAATGTGCGGTGCAAGCTCTTTATCAGTGGCAGATGTCAGGTTCAAGTATTCACAGTATTGAACAATATTTTCTTGAAGAACAGCATTTAAAAGGTGCGCAAAAAAATTATTTTGCAGAAATATTTCATGGTGTCCCTCAGCAACTTGATCGTATTGACCAGGCCTTGTCTGAATTTGTTGACAGACCAGTCGAAAAAATTGATCCGGTTGAACGTGCAATATTGCGCATTGGCGCCTACGAACTCATTAATCGTCTGGATACGCCTTACAAAGTCATCATCAACGAAAGTGTCAATCTGGCTAAGTTTTTTGGTGCCGAAGGCAGTCACAAATACATTAACGGTATTCTGGACAAGTTAAGTCAAAAGCAGCGTGCGCTTGAAATTTCTGCCAAACAAGGCCAAAACCGAGTGAATGGCTAAGGCCGAATTCGATCTCATACGGCGTTATTTCGCCTGTCATCAACCGCTTAATTCTGAGGTGGCGCTCGGTATTGGTGATGATTGCGCCCTGATTAACCTGCCAGCCAATCAGCAACTGGCTATAACGACCGATACCATGGTCGAGGGTGTGCATTTTTTGCCAGATGTTGATCCGGCAGCTCTTGGACATAAATTGTTGGCAGTCAATTTGAGTGATCTTGCGGCTATGGGGGCCAAACCGTTTGCGGTAACCCTAGCCTTAAGCCTGCCGAAAATTGATCACAGCTGGCTGGAAGCATTTTCTTTGGGCTTTATGCAACTAGCCCAAAGTCATGCGGTTGATCTGGTAGGCGGGGATACCACTTCAGGCTCATTGAGTTTAACGGTACAGGCACTGGGTTTCGTTCCCTCATCGCAGGCTTTGCTGCGCTCTGCTGCACAGCCGGGCGATCTGATTTACCTCAGCGGTCCTGTCGGTGACGCCGGATTAGGCTTGAAAATTCGCCTGAATCAATATCCCTTTCAAGAATCCCGTGCCTTGTTGGCGCTGGAGCGTCCACAGCCACAAGTGGCACTCGGTCTTGCCTTGCGTGGAATCGCCCGTGCTTGTATCGATATTTCGGACGGACTACTCGCTGATCTAGGCCATATTTTGGAGCGAAGTGAGGTCGGTGCGCGACTCGATTGGGATGCCATACCCTTATCAGCAGAAGTCATTCGCTATATCGAGGCGACTGGCGACTGGCAAATGCCACTTGTTGCAGGGGATGATTATCAACTATGTTTTAGTGTGTCTCCCGATCAACAGCATTTGCTCCCCGAACGTTGTGTGAAAATTGGCCAGATTGAGGCGGATCGGGGGTTACGTGTCTTTAAGTCAGGCCAAATACAAACCATACAGGGAACAGGCTATGAACACTTTGCTTAAACCTGCTTATGGGAATACGCAGTTAACTGCACGGCAAATTTTGCGCGACCCTCTGTTGTTTCTGGCATTTGGTTTTGGTTCAGGATTGTCACGTTACATGCCTGGGACTATGGGGACTATCGCAGCAATTCCGCTTTATCTGCTGTTGATGGCGACTGACAATGTCACTGTTTACGGTGTTGCGACGCTGGTGGCGACGGTTTTAGGGGTCTGGATTTGTCAGTATGCTGCAGACAAGCTCGCGGTTCATGATTTTGGCGGTATAGTCTGGGACGAAGTAGCCGGTTTATTAATCACCTTGCTCGGTTTTAGTTTTTCCTGGCCCGTCCTACTGGCTGGTTTTGTACTGTTTCGTTTATTTGACATTGTTAAACCCTGGCCGATTCGATGGGTCGATAAACGTATTCACGGTGGTTTAGGCATTATGCTTGACGATGTTTTAGCTGCGCTGTTGGCCAATCTGGTTCTCCATCTGATTTTTTAATCACTGTCCCGATAGCGCTGAAAATGAGCCTATCATGCTAAAATCTAAATTGTTTTTAATATTAATCTTGCTATGAAACACGTTGAATTACTTTCCCCAGCCGGTACCTTACGCAATATGCGTTATGCCTATGCTTTTGGTGCTGATGCTGTATACGCCGGTCAGCCGCGTTACAGCCTTAGAGTGCGTAATAATGATTTTATGGCAGAGAATCTGGCGAAGGGGATTGCAGAAGCCCATGGCCTAGGCAAAAAATTCTTTCTGGCTGCCAACGTTATTCCGCATAACGCCAAAATTAAAACCTATTTACGGGATATTGAGCCGATTATTGCCATGCAGCCAGATGCTTTGATTATGGCTGATCCGGGTTTGATTATGCTGACACGTGAAAAATGGCCGGAAATGCCGATTCATTTGTCAGTACAAGCCAATACCGTTAACTATGCCAGTGTTAAATTCTGGAAAAGCATGGGCGTAGAACGGGTAATTTTGTCGCGTGAACTCTCTTTGGATGAGATCGCCGAAATTCGCCAAGAATGTCCAGACATGGAACTGGAAGTGTTTGTTCACGGTGCGTTGTGTATTGCGTATTCTGGTCGTTGTTTGTTGTCGGGGTATTTTAATCATCGTGATCCGAATCAAGGCACTTGTACCAACTCGTGTCGCTGGAAATACGATACCGTACCGGCTGTGGAAAATGCTGAAGGTGATTTTCTTCCGGCCGAGGGTAAGGTTCTGTCGATGTCTGATTTGAATGAGCAGAATGCCTTTGCGAGTTGCGGGGGTGCTGAGCGTCACCCGCTGGCCGATCAGGTGTATTTTTTGGAAGAAGAAGGGCGTAAAGGTGAGTTATTGCCAGTCATGGAAGACGAGAACGGCACCTACATTATGAACTCTAAAGATCTACGTGCTATCGAACACGTACATCGCTTGGTAGCCATCGGTGTGGACAGTCTTAAAATCGAAGGCCGAACCAAATCTCATTTTTATGTCGCTAGAACTGCGCAAGCTTATCGTCAGGCAATTGATGATGCTTTAGCCGGACGCCCATTCCAGCCCGAATTATTAGGCGTTTTGGATAACCTAGCTAATCGGGGTTATACCGATGGTTTTTATCAACGCCACCACACCCATGAGCATCAAAACTATTTGTCTGGATTTTCTAAAAGTCATCAACAACAGTTTTGTGGCGAAATTACCCATTACGATGCGGCTACCGGAATGGCCGATGTTGATGTTAAAAACAAATTCGCTGTGGGCGACAAAATCGAAATGATCTTGCCAGGTGGTAATCGCGATATCACTGTCGAAGCGATGTTTGATAAATACGGCAATCCGCTGCAAGAAGCGCTGGGTGGTGGTTATGAGGTACGCATTCCTGTGCCGGAGACACCGATGGCTTATGGCTTATTGGCGCGTTACTTCTGATCGAGGAGCTAAAAGATGAGCTTCAAAACGGCTGATATTTGCGATCTTCACCTCCATGGTTTACAGATTGCTGAACCTTTGTTTCGTTCCTTTACCGAAGTTAAGCGTTTTAGCGGTCAGATCACGACAGTTAAAGTTTTTGAAGACAATCATTTGATTGGCTCGATTTTGGATCAACCAGGACAAGGCAGAGTATTAGTCGTTGACGGTGGTGGCTCCAAACG
>RFQK01000146.1 GCA_009925045.1 Methylococcaceae bacterium | reverse complement strand
GATAGAAAATGTATACGGACGGGGGGTATTAGAAACGGCCACTAGATTATTGCAACACCTTAATGGGGTATTTCGATATGCCCAGGCAAAAGGGTTATGTAGGGATAATCCTGCGTTTCCAGTTCGAGAAGTTTTACCGCGTAAAAAATCTGGAGGTAGGATGCCTGCATTATTGGATTTAGTTTCACTTGGAAAAGTATTGCGGGATGCGGAATTGGCGAGATTATCAAGTGCGGTGCGAATGGCGCACAGACTTTGTGCTTTTACGGCCGCTCGTATCGGTAATGTAATAGATGCTGAATGGTCTGAGTTTAATCTTGATGATGCTAAACCTGTCTGGACAATACCTAGAGCCAAAATGAAGGTGAACAGTCGGGACATAGATCACCGTATTCCACTGGGTCCAGAAATTGCTGAAGAACTCAGACAATGGAAACAAATAATAGGTGGTCGCGGTTATGTGTTTCCATCACCAACTGGTAACAAACATATTGGGCGCGAGGGAATCGAAAAAGTCTATAGGGTGACGCTTGGGCTTGATGGGAAGCACACGCCTCATGGATGGCGAAGTGCTTTCTCCACCTTAGCAAGAGACCATGGTTTTGAGCGTGATGTTGTTGAATTAGCTTTGGATCACGCCCACGATAATGAAGTGGCGAGAGCTTATGATCGTGGTGAGAGATTTGTTCAAAGAACGGATTTATACGAATGGTGGGGACACCAGCTTATCAATGCTGAAAGGGGAGCCAAAATAATTCCCATCGCTTCAAAGAAATCCGCTGGCGTCTGATGATGAATAAAACCTATCCATTCATCGAAATCATCCATTTTTCAGCCTTTTCTGCTGCAAATGATAAATACCAGTAGATGTCAGAAGGTTTCTGATATCCGGTATTTTAAGGAGAAGGCAATGCAATTCATCAAACTAACCGAAGTCATCAATCTGACGGGTCTTTCCAGGTCATCGATTTATCGCGGTATGCGCCATGGTAACTTCCCAAGCACTATTCATATCAGTGCACGGGCAGTGGCCTGGAATAAAGCAGAGGTCGTGCAATGGATGCAGGACTGTGTTGACCACCCAAAAGTGTCAGCACATTAAACAAAAAAATGGGCTGTTAGGATGACAGCCCGGTATGAACAACCAGAACAAAAGGAAGTGTTCTAATCTAATCAATGAATGTACAGGTATTTAGCATTTATTCACAATAAGCACCCCTAATGTGTTCTGGTCATTAAAAAGGAATTTGACTATGAACAAACACAAACAAACAATTTACTTTGTCGATGGCCTTTGTGGCTCCGGCAAGACCTATGGATTAGGTCAATACATCAAAAACGCAGTTCTGAATAAAAAATTCATCATCACTGCCCCTTCAAAAGTGCTGGTAGACCAGATTTATACCCAGCTGACTGACTTAGGTATTGCCCATTGCGTTAAGCATTATTCCAGTGATGATAGAAGCAGCAATGTGCCGCAGCAGATTATGGCCAGTGTTGAACACATCAACCGAATTGGCCAAGGGGTCATTATTTTGCACACAGCAGGTGTACCCCAATATTCACTTCATAGAAAATCAGTCCGAATGGGTATTAGTGGTGGATGAAATTCCACGCATTGACCAGTTTTTTGATCCTGTTCTGCCCTATAACCACCCGTTGTTATCCCAATTCATGCGTGTCAAAGGTCAGGTCGGTTTTGAAAGTTATGAAATCGAATTTAACGATGAAACTGAGCGTATGGGTAGCCAACAGGATGATATCAATGATTTGATTCGCCCAATCGTCGATACCTTGGTATCCGAGCATTACCGCTGCTTTACCGATAAAGCCAACTGGGACCGATTAGTGCAACATAACCAAATCAGTGACGATGCTGAATATGACAAGGGGTATGGCAACGAACGCAATAAAGTTTATGTGCTAAGCCTGTTACAACCCAGTATTTACAACGGCTTTGCCCAAGTGATTATGATGGGTGCCAATTTTGATGCCTCATTGCTCTATAAATATTGGTCAGAATACTGCCAGGTGCGTTTCATCCAATGCAATGCCATTGCCCATTACTTGCGTTATAGCGAATACCAACAAGGTCATCGTTTAACCATCCGTTATTTACAAGAAGCCGATTGGAGTAAACACGGTGCCCAGCAATTAATCAATGGCAAAACTAAAACCGACTATTATGCAGGTCTAGTCAGTGATCATATGGGGCAAAAGCCGTTTATCTATATGACCAATCAATCGGATAAGACCGAATTGGCTAATGGCATTAAGGCACCTGTGATTTCCCACGGCATCAATCACTATGCCCATATCGACCATATCTATTTCTCACCGGCTTTAAATAATCAACCTAAGCACACCCAAATGCTGGTGGATCTGGGTTTTGGTGCGCCGTTTATTAAGCGAGCAATGTTTTATGAAGTGGCACACCAAGCCATTATGCGCACTTCACTTAGAAATCCAGACAGTGAAGCAGCTGTCACTGCCGTTGTCGTGGATAAAGCCACCGCGTATTCCATAGCAGCCTTATTCCCTGGTTGCCACTTAGGTCCGATGACTGGCTATCTCAGAAAAGTCAAAGCCCTCAGTCAGGTCGCACGAAATAGCCGCAGTCGTTTGGATAAATTGATTGCCTTAAATGCGCTAAATTCCGTTGTGATGTCTTCTGCAATAAGTCCTGCACACTTGTCAGATGAAACCCACTTGTCAGATGGATCCCAATTGATGCCAGAGGATTTTTTGATTACGAAATTCTATATAAGGGAAAAAAGTAATCAAATTCTCCCAAATGAATTACCTGATCAGTCATCAACTCGAGATCCCGACTACTTACCCCCTAAAGATCAAATGATGTCTTGGGAAAAAATGTATACCAAATCCCCTTATATAGGAAAAAGTATACAAATTCTCCCAAAACCAGTTGATTTCTTGGATCTATCAATGGGTGTGTCATTTATGAGTTCGATTTACAACAAAACAGTGGCATCGATGGACAGTAGTCCAATGGAATTCGTGAAAACCATGCAGGGCATTCATACCAATCACATAATCGGATCAAAGGACGAAAGCATTTTGTTCAATGGCGTCAAATACAAGACCGAACAATCACGAGCATTAACCAATACCGATTATGCCTCATTGGTGGTCGTGGACATTGATGACGGTGATTTGTCACCGGAACAATTTAGGGACATTTTCAGCGATCAATACCCGCACAGCTTCTTCATGTGCAATTCCTACAGCCGAAGTGCCGAGAAACCCAATAACTACCGAGCAGTGTTTTTTATCAAGCAGGTAGTCAATGATGACATTTATCGAGATGTACAGACCTATCTCCAAAACATACTAAAGCGCTGTGGTTACATCACCTGTTGGCCAAAAGACCGCGCACAACACCTGGCCAAGAACCCCAATGCCAAATTCAGTGGTATGGATTTATCCAAAAACCACACCGCGAGTTTCTTTTACATACCGTGTAAAGTGCAAGACCGACTGGAATGGGCATTCTTCTGGCGTTGTAATCTAAAAGACCTGACGCAACTTAGACGCTATGCCATTGATGTAGAAAAAGTCATTCAATACCAAGCTGAACCCATTCAGCAACCCCAATTGGTGTTAGAAAGCACTCAAAACACAACGAATACACCGGCACACTCTAATAGACCAGGGATCACTGAAGAAGGCTTTATCGATTACCAAGCCATTAAAGCCATTATTAAAGCGGGTGATTACAAGCATTTAGGGGAACATTATAGTTATGGAAGAATGGCGGCATCGATGAAGGAAGCCGGATTACAGAAGCCGAATTTATTGAGCTGACACCCTATATCAGTCAATCTAAGACAGCCAATGATGCAAGACAATATTGGGCTGCCTGGGGTCAATATCGCACTATCACGCGCGGAACAATGTTCTATCTATTAGGTTTAAACCAAGCGGCTTAGGCAGGCAATCTGGGACGGGAATAGCAAATGACAGACTATTCCCGTTCAACCAGATAAATACCTGATAACGAGGTATGACATGAAGATACAAGAACTGCTAAGCGATAATGACTTATACGAATTGACTTTGATGATGACGGAAATCATTTGGCAAAGTCTGATGGCTAATGCAATCAACAACGAACTCGATGAACGCTATCGACCAGGAATGAGAAGAACATTGAGGGCAGTGCGTAGACCACCAATGGTGCCAGTTAAAGCATTCCCAAAACCAAAGCCACTTTACCCAGAACGCACCCAGGTATCCCAAGCCCAGCGCCTAAAAACCAATCCCAAGAT
>RFQK01000145.1 GCA_009925045.1 Methylococcaceae bacterium | reverse complement strand
CAGTTGACACCACACTTTGCCGCGCACAAAAAAGACAATCACTCACGTCGTGGTTTGTTGCGCATGGTAAACCAACGCCGCAAATTATTGGATTACCTGAAAAACACCGATGTAACCCGTTATCGTTCACTGATCGAAAGACTCGGCATTCGTAAATAATCTTGCTAACCGAAACGGCACATTCCAGTGCCGTTTCTGTTTTATAGCTCGTTTTTTAAACCTTTACCCAACAAAGGAACCTTATAGTGAATCCTATTAGGAAAGAATTTCAGTACGGCGATCGTCTCGTCAAATTAGAAACCGGTGAAATTGCTCGCCAAGCCAGCGGTGCTGTAATCATTGATGTTGAAGGCACTACCTTATTGGTAACTGTTGTCGGCAAAAAAGAAAGCAATGGGGGTGATTTTTTTCCACTGACTGTTGACTATCAAGAAAAAGCCTACGCAGCCGGCAAAATTCCCGGTGGTTTTTTCAAACGCGAAGGTCGTCCAAGTGAAAACGAAACTCTGATTTCTCGCTTAATTGATCGCCCTATTCGTCCTTTATTTCCTGAAGGTTACACCAACGAAGTACAAATCATTGCCACCGTGGTTTCTTTAAACCCTGAAGTGGATACTGAAGTTGTCGCTATTTTGGGTGCATCTGCGGCACTGGCGGTTTCTGGCCTGCCATTCAACGGTCCATTAGGCGCAGCTTGCATCGGTTACATCGATGACGCCTATGTCCTGAACCCTAGCGTTCCACAAAGCAAAGAATCACGCTTGCGTTTAGTCGTAGCCGGCACCGAAAAAGCAGTACTGATGGTTGAATCAGAAGCTGACTTATTGCCCGAAGACGTTATGCTGGGCGCCGTATTGTTCGGTCACGAACAAATGCAAGTGGCTATTCAAGCCATCAACGAATTTGCAGCAGCTGTCGCTACCCCTGCCCTGAACTGGACTGCACCCGCTGAAAACGAAGCTTTAAAAGCTGCGGTTGCCGCTGAAGCCGCTGCAGGTATCACTGCTGCCTACCAAATTGCTGAAAAACTGGTTCGTCAAGACACCTTGAGCGCCATCCGCGCTACAGTCGTTGAAAAACTGACTGCCGACGAACAATTCGCTTTAGGCGATGTCCGTAATGAAATCGAATTACTGGAATACAACATCGTTCGTAGCGCAATCCTGAAAGACCGTAAACGTATCGACGGTCGTGATTTGACTACTGTTCGTCCCATTACGGTGCGCACAGGTGTTCTGCCACGTACCCATGGTTCAGCCCTGTTCACCCGTGGCGAAACTCAAGCATTAGTAGTCGCAACTTTGGGCACAGAACGTGATGCACAAATCATCGACGCACTGGCTGGTGAATACAAAGACAGCTTCCTGTTCCATTACAACTTCCCTCCGTTCAGCGTTGGCGAAACCGGCCGTGTCGGTTCTCCCAAACGTCGTGAAATCGGTCATGGTCGTTTAGCCAAACGGGGTGTTCAAGCCGTATTACCTGATATGTCAGAATTTCCTTACGTGTTGCGCGTGGTTTCTGAGATCACTGAGTCCAATGGCTCAAGCTCTATGGCTTCCGTATGCGGCAGCTCTCTGGCACTGATGGACGCCGGGGTACCGATTAAAGCACCCGTAGCAGGTATTGCCATGGGCTTAATCAAAGAAGGTAATGAATTTGCTGTACTGTCCGACATTCTGGGTGATGAAGATCATCTGGGTGACATGGACTTTAAAGTGGCTGGTTCTGAAAATGGCGTCACTGCTCTACAAATGGACATCAAAATTGACGGTATTACACCTGAAATTATGAAAGTGGCTTTGGAGCAAGCTAAGCACGGACGTTTACACATTCTGGGTGAAATGAACAAAACCTTGTCCAGCACCCGTGAGCAAATGTCAGACTTTGCCCCTCGCATCATTACCTTCAAAATCGATCCTAGCAAAATTCGTGAAGTTATTGGTAAAGGCGGTGTCACTATTCGTGCCATTACCGAGCAAACCGGCGCCAGCATTGATCTGAACGATGACGGTGTCGTCAATGTCGCTTCGGTGGATAAAGCCGCAGGTGAAGAAGCACGTCGCATGATCGAAGAAATTACCGCCGAAGTTGAAGTCGGTAAAATCTACGACGGCAAAGTGGTGCGCTTGATGGATTTTGGTGCTTTCGTCACCATCCTGCCAGGCAAAGACGGCTTAGTGCATATTTCACAAATCTCAGATGAACGTGTTGAAAAAGTCAGTGACAAACTGGCTGAAGGCGACAGCGTTCGCGTTAAAGTTTTGGAAATTGATCGTCAAGGCCGCGTTCGCCTAAGCATGAAAGAAGTCGATACAGCCGAATAAAGTAGCTACTTGATTGGCAAGTAAAAACCCTTGGCGTGAATCACGTCCAAGGGTTTTTTGCTTTAGGAACCCTAGCTTTCCATAGCTCAGTATAATACGATGACACCTTGCCTTATTTAACCCCAGCAACATGTCAGAAACCTTTTACTTTAATCCCGATCAAGCCGTAGAGTCATTAAAAGTCCCACCCCACTCCATTCAAGCTGAACAGTCGGTTCTGGGTGGTCTGATGTTAGATAATCAGACCTGGGATACTGTTGCTGATCGTATTGCCGAAGAAGATTTTTACCGTCGCGATCATAAACTTATCTTCCGCGCCATTGCTGAACTGGCAGAACATCAGGATCCCTTTGACGTTATTACCTTATCCGAGTGGTTAGAAAGCCAGAATGAGCTTGAAAACGCCGGTGGCCTCGCCTATTTAGGGACCTTAGTTAAAGACACCCCATCCGCTGCGAATATTCTGGCCTATGCCAACATAGTCCGAGACCGCTCCGTCCTTCGACAACTGATTCATGTCGGGACTGAAATCAGTGACTCGGCATTTGTCACCGATGGCCGTGAAACTTCGGAATTGCTCGAAAACGCCGAACGCAATGTCTTTAAAATCGCCGAACAACGACAACGTGGGCAAGGCGGTTTCAGCACCATCAAAAACCTGTTAGCCAAGGCGGTCGATAAAATCGAACTGCTGTATGAGCAAGACGGGGAAATTACCGGCGCCAGCACTGGCTTTAATGATCTGGATGAAAAAACCTCTGGCTTGCAACCCGCCGATCTGATTATTGTTGCCGGACGCCCCTCGATGGGTAAAACCACTATTGCCATGAATATGGCTGAGAACGTTGCCCTAAAAAGCGGTCTTCCCGTTGCTGTATTCAGTATGGAGATGCCGGGTGAAGCCTTGGCGATGCGGATGATGTCTTCACTAGGGCGAATCGATCAGCATAAAGTGCGTACCGGTAAACTGGATGATGATGACTGGCCACGCCTGACGTCCGCCATCAATTTACTGGCAGAAACCAAATTATTTATCGACGACACACCAGCTTTGACACCCACCGAAGTTCGCTCCCGCGCCCGTCGTCTGACCCGAGAACACGGACAATTAGGCCTGATTGTGCTGGATTACTTACAACTCATGCAATCACCTAGCAGCGGTGATAACCGTGTTCAGCAAATTTCCGATATATCGCGTGGCTTGAAAGCACTGGCTAAAGAATTAAATGTACCGGTGATCGCACTGTCACAGCTCAATCGAAATCTGGAACAACGCCCCAACAAACGCCCGGTGATGTCAGATTTACGTGAATCCGGAGCAATTGAGCAGGATGCTGACCTGATTTTATTTGTCTACCGTGACGAAGTGTACAACGAAGACAGTCCAGACAAAGGCATAGCCGAAGTAATCATTGGTAAACAACGGAATGGACCCTTGGGTACCGTGCGCCTAACCTTCCTGGGTCAGTACACCCGCTTTGAAAATTTTGCTGGCCATTATGCTCAAGAGGATTATGAATGAGCCCGGCCGCTTATGTAAAACTGGATCTGCAGGCTGCTCAACATAATTTAAGACAAGTCCGATGCTATGCGCCCAATAACAAGGTCATGGCAGTGATTAAAGCCAATGCCTATGGTCACGGCATTTTGCGCCTGGCAAACGCCCTGAATGAAGCCGATGGCTTCGCAGTTGCCCGCGTCGATGAGGGTGTACGTTTGCGTCAGGCTGGCTTTCAGCAAGCTATTTTGGTGCTGCAAGGCTTTGTGTGTCAGGATGAACTGCAATTAATGCTGAATAATCAACTGGATGCCATGATTCATAATGTCACTCAGATTGAAATACTGAAGCAACTCTCTCCACAAACTGCTCAGTTGAAAGTCTGGTTGAAAATGGATACCGGCATGAATCGACTCGGCTTTAAAGTGGATGACTTTCAGGCGGCCTACCAGCAATTAAGTCAA
>RFQK01000144.1 GCA_009925045.1 Methylococcaceae bacterium | reverse complement strand
TTATACAGCCAATCTTAGCTCAGGGTAATCACTAAGAAACTGGCATATAAAACCCCGTTCAGCAACAAGGCCCAGACTGGCAAACCTTTTGGACCGGCATGAACCCGCATCCAGACAGCGGCCAGCAAAGTCAACACGACACCGGCAACGACTTCAGTTCGGGGTTGCCAAGGCGTCAGCATAATACCAATAGCCGGTAGCAAACTGCCTTGAAACACCATAGCACCGGTAATATTGCCAAAAGCCAAGGTATCTTTGCCGCGTCTGATCCACAAAATACTGTTAATTTTTTCTGGCAACTCGGTCGCAATCGGAATGATCAACAATGACAATAACAGCGCTGAAACACCCAGGATGTGTGACAAGCCTTCTACACCATTGATAAATCCTTTGGCACCCAAGACTAACAAAATCAAGCCCAAGGCGAGCTGAACCGAAATGGTGAATAAGTTTGTCGGCAGGCCCAGCTTGCTTAAAAACATGGTTTCATCGGCTTCAGTTCCATGACCGTCTTCAACCAGTTGTTCAGAAGCGCGCAAGGTTAACAGTACATAGACGAAGTAACTTAATACCAATACCATGCTTAAACCGGCACGGACCGCATGATTTTCATGGGGAATGTACATGGCCGTAGCCGCCACCACAAAAGCGAACATGAAGAAATGCAAATCACGCAAAAAACCTGTTCGCTCTGGTGTAACGCGTCCCGCTAAACCGCGTTTTTTGGCAATCGAAAACATCAAGGGGGCACCCAAAATAGCACCCACCCCAACCTCTTCGTTGATTTCCTGATTGGAAGTACCTGCCATTAGGGCGAGTAAAGGCACCATGGTTTCCGGCAAGGCAGTTCCCACGGCCGCAAATACGGAGCCGGTCATGCCTTCTGAAATTTTTAAAGCACTGCCTAAATGTTCAAGCGCATTGGTAAATAATTCGGATGCTGCCAAGATGATTAAAATCATCACAATCAATTGAATACTCAGGCCAAAGGCCGGCATAGAGGGGAATAAATCAGTGATCACGTAGATAGGGTCCTTAAAAACAAAAAATCATATTATGCTGACATTCTCTCATTTTAATCGTAGTCTCGCCATCTCAGACCCTAGACTCAACCAGTATTTGGAGATCCTGAATGAAGCCACTGATCATTTTCAAAGTGGGTAGCACGTTTGAGCATTTAGCCGCTGAAATCGGTGATTTTGAACAATGGATAATTCAAGGTTTAGGCTTTTCGCCCATTACCACAAAGATCGTAGACCCTAGACTGAATGAATTACTTCCTGATCCGAGCAGTATCGCGGGGGCAATCATTAGCGGTTCACATAGTATGGTTTCAGACCGCGAGCCTTGGAGCGAAGCTTTAGCTGACTGGATTGTGACTGCAACAGCCAATAATGTCCCCTTATTAGGTATTTGTTATGGTCATCAATTATTAGCCCATGCTTTGAGCGGAATCGTTGACTACCATCCCTCAGGTCTAGAAATAGGCACGGTGGCTATTGAGTTATCTCCTCATGCAGCAAACGACCCCTTATTTAAGGACTTACCCCTTCATTTCCCGGCTCATGCTACGCACAGACAAACCGTCATCAAACTCCCCGAAAACGCGGTGTTATTGGCCAAAAATGCATTTGAACCCCATCATGCTTTTAGAATCGGCGAAAATGTCTGGGGGGTGCAATTTCATCCTGAATTTAATGAAGCTGCTATGCGTTGTTACATCCAGTATCGCTGTGAGGATTGGCAAAAAATAGCCGCGTTACTCGATCAAGTAGTCGAGACATCTGAGTCTGCTCAGCTGCTTAAAAAATTTTCTGAGGTTTTACGCGTGGCCAGTCAGCCAAATTAAACAAATTTTCTTAGCATAAATTTGAGTTTTAACAGCTAAGCTCATGATAAACATAGCAAACAACAAAACTGTTGTTTATCAACAACTTGCAAATCATTTTAAAACCATTAATACTGCACAGCCCTTACATTGAATCTGTTTTCAGGAGGCGAAAATGAAAGTTTTAATGTTAATTCTGGCTGGTTTCTCAATCGTGGCTTTGTTTGTTATTTCTGCTCTGCAATTGGCAAGATTGATGTTTGCGGAAATGACTGAAATCGTGATCGATGCTTGGCAAAATCCGAATAAAATCTAAGTCTTACATAAGTGCTTAAGGTGTTAATCATTGATTGATTGACAAAAACCCAGCATCTGAGTCAAGATTGCTACACTTTGGTTTTACTGGGGTGTGGCTATGTCAAATTCATCCGATTATCAGGACCTTGATCGTACTTCTATTTACACATTAGTGAGTACCATCGATCATGACGTTGAACACGGCGAAGATATCTTAATGCTGGGCTATGGCCTGGTGTTAATGGCGCCATTGTTTGCACCTATTTCGCCACCTCACATCCTTTTACCCGCCATGGCACTGTGTTTTGTGGTCTCGGTCTGCTGGGCGCGGTTTAACTTCTACAAAATTCAGAAGTACGTTACCCCTTTGCAAAGACAACTGCCAGGCTACCAACTGGATAAATTTAAACCGATAGCCGATGTATTGGCTACGCATCCTGCTTACACTTTGAGCGACGGTTTTAATCCTCTAAAAAACCTGCTCAGAACCGGTAAAAGTTTTTTAGGCTCTTTGATGATCAATCCGTTCTGGATGCCAATCTTTTATATGCTGGGTCTACAATTTGCGGAAGAAAAACATCTGCAACTACTAAACCGAGCCGTGATTCAAGTCGAACAGCAACTCAAAATCTAAAAAACAGGTCGTGTGATGAACAACAAGCCCCTAGCAAAACGAATTGCCTTATGCCTGTCATGGCTGCCCTTTATGACATCTACACCTGCACATGCATTGGAAGTTGGACAGCCTGCCCCACAATTTGAATTAAAGTCGCTTGACGGAGGCAGTTTGAGTCTGGAATCGCGGCTGAATCAAGGTTGGACGGTTTTATACTTTTACCCTAAAGCGGACACCCCCGGCTGTACTAAACAAGCCTGTGCTTTTCGTGATGCCATCAAGTTGATTCGCGATCAAAACGCCGAGGTGTATGGCATCAGCACTGATACTCTTGAGTCTTTACAGGCTTTCCAACAGAAATACCATTTGAACTTCCCCTTACTATCGGATCCTGAGGCCGCCGTAACTGAGGCGTATGGTGTGAAAATGCCTTTAGTTAAATACGCCAAACGTCGAACCTTTATCATCGATCCACAACTGGTGATTCGTAAAATTGATGAGGACGTTGACCCGGCACTGGATGCGCAACATGTTGCAGATGCCTTAAAAGACCTGCAACACCTTCAAAACTGACACCAAGCCCAGATGGCTTGGTGCCTTTTCAATCAGGCCAGCTGCGCTAGATAATTGTGTTTACGTGCCAAATACTCATCTACGAAGTCTTGTAAAGGCTGGGCTTCGTAGGGGCGTAAACCGCCGACCGCTAGTTTTTTAAAGCCATTACCCACCACTTCTTCACCGTCTACGATCTGGAAATGCAGGTAGGCAGTCGCTCGTTTACCATTGACTTCCATAATAGGCTCAAGGGTTTTCAATTGCGGATTTTTAAAATTCACATGATTGAAATTAAGCGTCATGCTTTCGTAAATAACCAAGGGGCGGTCAATATTGAACATGACTTGTTCTTTATCCAATAGCGGGACCAGAACATAGGGAAAGTTTTGACCTGAAAACGCAACATAATCGCGGATCAGGGTTTCAATGACAGTGGCATCGGTTTGCACCGCACCGGAGCGCTCAATATGCAAATAGCTTTTACCCTGGGCATCGGTGACTTCAATTTGTTCATCATCGGTTTCGGGGAAATTGAGCGGAATGCTGTCACCCACCATTCCGGCAAATACAAAATGCATGTTCTCGCTGAGGCCGTATTTTTCCAATACTAAGGAAAACAATAAGTCCCCGGGAACACAAAAGCGTTTGGCGTCTTCGTCATGAAGCGGATTAAAATCATGCGCCACTTCCTTGGCAAAGGTGCTGGCTTGATGGGCTGTTATACACACATGACCATCTTGAAGGTCGTAAAAATCTTTAAGAAACATTTAGATTAACTATTAAAAATCAATTAGTAGCGCGGAACGGAAGAATCACAGGCGACTGACCACGCATCAATGCCGCCCTGCAGATTATATAATTTGTTAAAGCCTGCGTATTCTAAAAACTGACAAGCCTGCAAACTTCTAACGCCATGATGACAAATCAAAACCAAGTCGCTGTCAGGATTGAGTGTTTTATACTGCTCGGGCAGTTGTCTCAAAGGGATATGGGT
>RFQK01000143.1 GCA_009925045.1 Methylococcaceae bacterium | reverse complement strand
ACTTGCATGCATAAATTCGGTCCATCACTTTTACTGGCAATAACGCTGCATTTTGTCATTGTCATGCTGTTTAGCTTTAGCTTTGAATCTAAGCCGGAACTGGTCAAGGCTGAAGCTATGCCTGAAATTATTGAGGCTACTGTTTTGGATAGCGATCAAATTCAGGCCGAAATGGACAAACTAGAGGCGGCTAAGAAGCCTGAAGTAAAACCAGAGCCTAAGCCGGTTGCTGAAGATACCGTTAAAAATGACCAACAAATTCTCGAGCAAACCCGCAAACGCAAGGAATTAGAGGCGCAAAAAGCGGAAGAAGCTTTACAAAAACAAAAGCAGGAAGAACTCAAGAAACAACAAGAACAAAAAAAGCTTGAGGAACAGAAAAAACAAGCCGAACTCGATGCGCAAAAAAAAGCCGCCGAAGCGAAAGAAAAACAAGCTCTAGAAGAGAGAAAAGCCAAAGAAGCCAAAGAACTGGTTGAAAAACAAAAGCAGGCTGAGGAAAAACAAAAACAGGCCGATACGCTAAAAAAACAAGAAATTGAAAAAGCCAAAGAAGCGGCTGAGCGTGAAACCAAGCTAAAAGAACAACAGGCTGAAGCCAAAAAACTGGAGCAGGAAAAACTGGCTGCAGAGGCTTTGCAAAAAGCTAGGCTTGAAAAAGAGCAGTTAGAGAAACAGAAACAAGATCAGGAAAAGCTCGAGAAAGACAAACAATTGGCTCAGGAAAAGGCCGAAAAATTACGCCAAGAAAAAGCTAAAGCAGAACAGGAAAAAGCCGCTGCTGAACAGGCTAAGGCTAAAGCCGAACAGGAGCGTGCGGCTGCTGATGCTAAAGCTAAAGCGGATAAAGAGAAACAATTAGCGGTTGAAAAAGCGGCCAAAGCCAAAGCCGAGCAGGAAAAGGCTGCGGCAGAAGCAAAAGCGAAAGCTGAACAAGAAAAGGCGGCTGCAGAGGCTAAGGCCAAAGCAGATAAAGCGGCTGCTGATGCCAAAGCCAAAGCCGATAAAGAGAAAACTACCGAGTGGGGAAGTCATTGAGGCAACGGTTGTCGGAAGTAGTGGTGATACTGTGTTTGATCGCTCTGCGGAAAATGCAGTGAACAAGGCTTCACCCTTGCCTGTGCCGCAGGATAAAGCTTTATTTAATGAAGAATTTAGAACGTTTACTTTTGTGTTTAAGCCCGAATAATTAATTGACGGAACTTTATATGATGCTGTTAGCAAGAATTTCAATCACTGTGCTGTTGGCCAGTCTGTTTTCTGTGGCCCATGCTGCCGGATTAACCATTGAGATTACTAAAGGGGCACAAACGGCTGTGCCGATTGCGATTGTGCCTTTTGGTCAGGGTGGCGCAATAGGTAATGTGAAATTATCAGATGTGGTCAGTTCTGATTTGGGTGGTAGCGGTTTTTTTAAAACCCTGGCTGAAGACGATATGCTGACCAAACCGACTGAAGCACAAAAAATTAACTTCAAAGACTGGCAGGTTCTGGGTCAAGACTACATGGTTATTGGTCAGGTGATTGGTAACGGTAATCAATTCAATATCGAATTTCAGTTATTTAACGTCAACAACGGTGGTTTGTTGATGGGCTATCGTTTTACGGCCGGTGCCCATGAACTGCGTCGTGCAGCCCATCACATCAGTGATTTGATTTATGAAAAACTGACTGGGCGTAAAGGCTCTTTCAATACACGTATTGCCTACGTCACCAATGCTGTTCGTTCACAAGGCAGGCAGTATTTGTTGCAGGTGGCTGATGCTGACGGTTTTAATCCAAGAACCATTGCTGAATCGCCTGAACCTATTATGGCACCGGCATGGTCACCAGATGGCGCTAAAATTGCCTATGTATCGTTTCATACCAAACGTTCGGAGATTTATGTCCAGACCTTGGCCACTGGGCAGCGTGAAAGTGTGTCCGCTTATCCTGGTATCAACGGAGCGCCTGCGTTTTCACCTGATGGTAGTCGTTTAGCGATTACATTGTCTAAAGACGGTAGTCCTGACGTTTATATATTGAATCTGTCTAATCGTGGTTTGACACGTTTAACCAGTGGCATGTCCATCGAAACCGAGCCAACCTGGTCGCCAGATGGCAGTACTATTGTGTTCACCTCGGATCAAGGTGGTAAACCCCAGTTGTACACCATTCCCAGTTCAGGTGGTAAATCAAGTCGCTTGACTTTCCAAGGTGACTACAATGCTCGTGGCCGTTTTTCAACAGACGGTAGAAGTTTAGCCATGGTAACTGCTAATGGTGGGGATTATCGAATTGCGGTCATGGACATGGCTTCTCGCACAGTGAACGTGGTAAGCAGTGGACGTCTTGACGAATCACCCAGTTTTTCACCTAATGGCAGCATGGTATTATTTGCGGCAAAAAGTGGTCCCCGCTCAACTTTGGCTGTAGCGTCAACCGATGGAGCAGTTCAGCAAAAACTTGCTTTTGAAACCGGTGAAATTCGCGAACCTGCTTGGGCGCCTTGATCGAATGCGGTAGAATTAAAAAAGTGGTAATGCTTTTAAATATTTAATGGAGAAAATTAATGAGATTAGATAAAAGATATCTGGTTCTGGCAATGGCTGCTGTATTGGTTACCGGTTGTAGTTCCGATGAAAAAGAAGGTTTAGGTGATACTTTGGGGGCCGATGCCTCGACTAGCGGTTACAGCGATGGTTCATTGTCTGGCAGCCAGTTTGGTTCAAACGGTTTCAATTCTGCTTCACACTTAGGTCCTGAATTCAGCGATCCTAACAATCCGTTGTCAAAACAAGTTATCTACTTTGAATTGGACAGTAGTCAAGTTAAACAAGAGTATGTGTCTATCGTTGCTGCTCATGCTCGTTATTTGGCTTCACATCCAAAACAACGCGTGATTTTGGGTGGTAATGCTGATGAGCGTGGTTCTAGTGAATACAATATTGCTTTGGGTGAGCAACGTTCTAAATCAGTAGAAAGAATGATGCGTTCACAAGGTGTTTCTGCTTCACAACTTGAAGTTGTCAGTTATGGTGAAGAAAAACCTGTGGCATATGGCCATGATGAATCCTCTTGGTCTCAAAACCGTCGCGTTGAATTAGGTTATCAATGAGAAATGCCGGTTTTGTAATGGCTATAGTAGGCTTGAGTCTGACGACTCCAGCCTACGCCTTCTTTGAAGGAAATAATTCAGATAATCAGGTGGCAACTCCAGTGGCACAGCCAAATCCTGAAATACTGGATTTGGTTACCCGCATGGAACAGATGCAAAGCGAAGTTCAGCAATTGCGTGGCATGATTGAAGAGCAATCGCAAACGATCAGCGATCTGCAACGTAAACAAAAAAATATGTATCTGGATTTGGATAGTCGTATTCAGAATGCTTCAACTGCTGTGACACCAACGTCTCCGACAACCAGTGTTGCGCCTGTCGGAGCAACCCCGGCAGTTGCTCCAGCAAATCCGGCAGTTGCTGCGCCAGTGGCGACGCAGCCTGCTGTGGCTTCATCTGCCCAAGCCCCACAGCTTGCGAATAATGACAAAGATCGCTATCAACAAGCTTATGAAGCATTGCGTAGTGGTCAAAATGCGATGGCTGTTAAGTTGTTTGAATCATTTTTGCAAGATTTTCCAAGTGGTCAATTCGCTGACAATGCCCAGTATTGGCTGGCAGAGGCGTATAAAGTTAATCGTGAAATTGATAAATCGCGTTCTGCGTTTATCAAAGTGCTCACCCAATATCCGCAGAGTGCCAAAGTACCGGATGCACTATTGAAGCTCGGATACATTGAATTTGAGTTACAGAATATTCCCAAAAGCCGTGAATATCTGACTCAAGTTGTCAATGCGTTTCCAGGAACACCGGCTGCCAATCTGGCAGCTAAAAAGCTGGCGGTAATGCCATAGTCTGAATGGATCCATCCCTTCGAATCACCGAAATCTTTTATTCTCTGCAAGGCGAAACCAATACAGTCGGAGTTCCGACTGTATTCGTTCGTTTGACTGGCTGTCCTTTGCGCTGTACTTACTGTGATACAGCCTATGCCTTCAACGGTGGTGAAAAATTAGCATTGGCAGAAATTTTGCGCCGGATTGCCGAGTATGACTGTCGCTATGTTACGGTCACTGGCGGTGAGCCGCTCGCGCAAGCGCTTTGTTTGGAACTATTGGATCAGTTAATTGCTCTGGGTTATCAGGTTTCCCTGGAAACCAGCGGTGCAATAGATGTTTCTGGTGTAAATCCACAGGTGGTTAAAGTGTTGGATTTAAAAACCCCCAGTTCTGGAGAACTTGCCCGCAATCTGTACCGCAATATCGACTGCCTGTCTGAACAGGA
>RFQK01000142.1 GCA_009925045.1 Methylococcaceae bacterium | reverse complement strand
AATCGTTTGACCCGTTTGTTGGATTTGAACGCTCCAGACATCATTGTGCGTAACGAAAAACGGATGTTGCAAGAAGCGGTTGATGCCTTGCTAGATAACGGTCGTCGTGGTCGTGCGATAACTGGTAGTAACAGAAGACCTCTGAAATCTTTGGCTGATATGATCAAAGGTAAGCAAGGTCGTTTCCGTCAAAACTTATTAGGCAAACGGGTAGATTACTCAGGTCGTTCCGTTATCGTGGTAGGTCCTACCTTAAGACTGCATCAATGTGGTCTGCCTAAAAAAATGGCCTTAGAATTATTTAAGCCTTTTATTTTCAGCAAACTGCAAATGCGTGGTCTAGCGACTACCATTAAGGCTGCGAAGAAAATGGTTGAACGTGAAGGTGCTGAAGTTTGGGATATCCTTGAAGAAGTCATCCGTGAGCATCCTGTATTACTCAACCGTGCGCCTACCTTGCACAGACTGGGTATTCAGGCATTTGAACCGACCTTGATTGAAGGTAAAGCGATCCAGTTGCATCCTTTGGTGTGTAGTGCGTTCAACGCTGACTTTGACGGTGACCAGATGGCGGTGCATATTCCGTTATCCGTGGAAGCTCAGCTAGAAGCGCGTACCTTGATGATGGCGACAAACAATATTTTGTCACCTGCTAATGGTGAGCCTGTAATCAACCCGTCGCAGGACGTGGTATTGGGGCTTTATTACATGAGCCGTGAAAAGGTCAATGCCAAAGGTGAAGGCAGTGTATTCAATGATTCATCAGAATTATTGAAAGCATTGGATAGTAAATCCGTTGAATTACAAACCAAAGTTCAAGTTCGTATTACTGAGAAAGTGCGTAATGCAGAAGGTGGATTTGACAGTGTGACCAGTCGTAAAACGACGACGGTCGGTCGTGCCTTGATTTGGGATATCGTGCCCGATGGCACGCCTTACGATCTGGTCAACGTCGATATGACCAAGAAAAATATCTCAAGACTGATCAATTACTGCTATCGCTATCTGGGTATCAAAGAAACAGTAGTATTAGCGGATCAGATTATGTACCTCGGCTTCCGTTATGCAACCCGTTCGGGTGTGTCTTTTGGTATTGAAGACATGGAAATTCCAGCTAGAAAAGCCGATATTATTCGTGCCGCTGATGCCGAAGTGACTGAAATTCAAAACCAGTATGCTTCAGGCTTGGTGACAGACGGTGAACGCTACAACAAAGTTGTTGATATCTGGTCTCGCGCCAATGATCAAGTGGCAAAAGTCATGATGGAAGGCTTGGGCGAAGAAGAGGCAATTGATTCTACCGGCGCCAAAGTTAAGCAAAAATCGTTCAACTCAATCTTTATGATGGCTGAGTCGGGTGCGAGGGGTTCTGCTGCACAGATTCGTCAGTTAGCCGGGATGCGTGGATTGATGGCTAAACCGGATGGTTCGATTATCGAAACGCCGATTACTGCGAACTTCCGTGAAGGTTTGGACGTATTGCAATACTTCATTTCAACCCACGGTGCACGTAAAGGTCTGGCAGATACAGCGTTAAAAACTGCGAACTCAGGTTACCTGACTCGTCGTCTGGTTGACGTTGCGCAAGATCTGGTTATTTCCGAAATGGATTGCGGCACTCAAAATGGTCTGACATTAACCCCTATCATTGAAGGCGGTGATGTTGTTGAGCCATTGGTGGAGCGTGTATTGGGTCGTGTGGCTGCAGTGGATGTCACTGACGCGTCCGGACAAAACGTCTTAGTACCTGCCGGTACGATGATAGACGAGAATTTAATTATTGTCTTAGAAGACAACGGTATCGATAAGATGCTGGTTCGTTCAATCATTACGTGTGAATCAAGAACCGGTGTTTGCGCCAAATGCTATGGTCGCGATCTGGGTCGTGGTCATCTGGTTAATATTGGTGAAGCAGTGGGTGTGGTGGCTGCACAATCAATTGGTGAGCCAGGCACACAGTTAACCATGCGTACATTCCACATCGGTGGTGCTGCCTCTCGATCAGCGGCAATCAGTAATGTGCAGGTTAAGTCATCTGGAACAATTAAACTGAACAATCTGAAAACTGTTAAAAATCGCGAAAACAATTTGGTTGCGGTTTCTCGTTCAGGTGAGGTCGGTGTAATGGATGAATACGGAAGAGAGCGTGAGCGTTACAAAATTCCGTATGGTGCCGTATTGTCAATTGAAGATGGTGGTGCAATAACTGCGGGTGACATTATTGTTAACTGGGATCCGCATACGCATCCTGTTATTACTGAAGAGCAAGGTATTATTCAGTTAATTGACTTTATTGATGGTGTAACGGTTCAAGAGCAGTCAGATGAAGTAACCGGTTTGACATCGCGGGTTGTAACCGATCCTAAACAACGTAGCACAGCGGGTAAAGAGTTAAGACCTATGGTGCGCTTAGTGGATGAAAACGGTAAATTAATTAATCTGCCTGGTACAGACATTCCTGCGCAATATTTCTTACCTGCTGGTGCGATTGTAGGGGTTAAGGATGGTGGAGAAGTTAAGGTCGGTGACGTTTTAGCGAGGATTCCTCAGGAATCAAGTAAAACGCGTGATATTACCGGTGGTTTGCCACGTGTTGCGGACTTGTTTGAAGCACGTAAAACCAAAGATCCTGCCATCTTGGCTGAAGCAACCGGTATGGTGTCTTTTGGCAAAGAAACTAAAGGTAAGCAAAGAGTCATTATCACCGATGCAGAGGGTATTCAATATGAAACCCTGATTCCTAAATGGCGTCATATCACTGTCTTCGAGGGTGAGTTCGTAGAAAAAGGTGAGACTATCGCTGAAGGTGAATTGACACCGCATGACATCTTGAGATTGAGAGGTATTGAGGAATTAGCGGATTACCTGGTTAAAGAAATTCAAGATGTTTACCGTCTGCAAGGTGTGAAAATCAACGACAAACATATCGAAGCGATTATTCGTCAAATGTTGAGAAAAGTTGAGATTACTGCTTCTGGCGATACTGATTTTGTAAAAGGTGAGCAAGTAGAAAGAACCTTAATCAATGCGGTTAACGATAAGTGTGAGAAAGATGGAAAAATCCCAGCTTCTTATGAGTCCTTATTGTTAGGTATTACTAAGGCATCTCTGGCTACAGAATCGTTTATCTCGGCGGCTTCATTCCAAGAGACAACTCGAGTCTTGACCGATGCTGCAGTAAGAGGTATCAGCGATAGCTTGAATGGCTTGAAAGAAAATGTGATCGTGGGACGCTTGATTCCAGCTGGTACTGGCTTGGCTTATCATGAGCAAAGAAGAAAGAAACGTAATGAAGATGCTCATCAAGAGCCGTCTTCAGGTATGACACCTGCTGAGACTGTTGACCTCGAAGAGGCGCTGAAGCAGGCATTAAATACCGATTAATATAAAGTTTGTTGACCGTGTGATGTTTTGTGGGTAGAATGCCCTGCTCACATGAGTCAATGGAATAATCTATAGACTGTGCCCAGTTAGCTGGGTGTGTTAAGAATTAAATATTTGGAGTAAACAATGGCCACGATCAATCAGTTGGTCCGTAAGCCTCGTGCTAAAAAAGTAGAGAAAACCAATGTGCCGGCCTTAGAGGCGTGTCCTCAAAGAAGAGGTGTATGTACACGTGTATATACAACGACACCTAAAAAACCAAACTCAGCGTTACGTAAAGTAGCCAGGGTGAGATTGACTAATGGTGCTGAGGTAAGTAGCTACATTGGTGGCGAAGGTCATAACCTGCAAGAGCACTCGGTTGTACTGATTCGTGGTGGCAGGGTAAAAGATTTGCCAGGTGTGCGTTATCACATCGTGCGTGGCAGCTTGGATACTTCAGGCGTAAAAGATAGAAAATGTGGTCGCTCCAAATAGTGTTGGTGGTGCGACATACCAAGTGCCTGTAGAAGTGCGTCCGGCAAGAAGATTGGCGCTGTCTATGCGTTGGTTGATTGACGCGGCTAGAAAAAGAAATGAAAGAACAATGGCTGCCAAATTGGCGGGTGAGTTGTTGGATGCGTCTGAAGGTCGCGGTGCGGCTGCTAAGAAGCGTGAAGATACTCATAGAATGGCTGAGGCTAATAAGGCGTTTGCGCATTACAGATGGTAATGTCATAGAGTTTGGGTTGTAGTTGTGGCTAGAGTAACGCCTATAGAGCGATATCGAAATATAGGCATTATGGCTCACATTGATGCTGGGAAAACAACTACAACTGAGCGTATCCTTTTTTATACTGGCGTTTCTCATAAGATCGGTGAAGTCCATGATGGTGCAGCAACCATGGATTGGATGGAACAGGAACAAGAGCGTGGAATAACGATTACGTCAGCCTCAACGACTTGTTTCTGGTCTGGTATGCAGAAACAGTCTCCGCTACATCGTATCAATATTAT
>RFQK01000141.1 GCA_009925045.1 Methylococcaceae bacterium | reverse complement strand
GTGCATAAGTACCGGGTGCCACATGTCCTTGTGAAAAAATCAGATCGCCACCATGGCTTTCGGATGCGGCATGCCAAAAATGATTCTGACCCACATCATATAATGTGATCGCTGAGGCAAAACTGGCGATGTGGCCACCGACGTTGGTGTATTTATTCGCCCGTAACACCATCATCATGGCGTTCCAACGCACATAAGAACGAACTGTCCTTTCCAGATCAGTGTTACCAGGGTATTTAGCTTGCTTATCAACCGTCAGAGTGTTGATGTAGGGGGTATTGGCGCTGAAAGGGATATCCAATCCAGCTTGTCTAGCTGTGTTGACCAGTTTTTCTATCAGATAACTCGCTCTCTCACTGCCTTCCTTTTCAATCACTGCCTCGAGTGCTTCCATCCACTCTCTGGTTTCTTCAGGGTCAATATCGTTTAATCCGATCAGATCGGTATTCAAGCTATTGTTCATCAGGTTGCCTAGGAAAAAATCATGGGACTATCCCTAAAAAGGATACCCGAAAAGGCCGTTTTCAGCATGTTTTTTTCCTAAATAAACCATTTCCTATTGATAACAGAAGTATGTGTTTAACACTGTCTAACTATGAACTGCATGACAACATGGAACATCCTGCCCGCTGTTTGGCCCAATCCGGACGTTTTTGCGCAAACATTTCCTGCCCCGATTGCGCTTGATAAGGATTTTCTAAAAGCTTTTGCAGGGCATGAATTTTGGAAAAATCACCCTGTTCAGCTGCATCGATAGCCTCTTGAGCCAGATAATTTCTAAGCACATAACAAGGATTAACCGCTTCCATGGTTAGCAGACGCCATTCGCTTGACTGATTGTCGGCCAGCAGGCGTTTTTGATATTGTTTTAACCACGATTTTGCTGCGTAAAAATGCTCTTCGACTGTATCCAGATAACTACACGCCTTAAGTAATGATGCAAATACATTCCACTCACTATCGACCTGAACCTGACTTAAGCCTCGGTAGAACAACGTCATATCCAGCTGAGCGTCTTGCAAAAGTCTGAGTAAATCCGCCACCCAAAGCTCATCTTCCTGCTCATCCAGATGACTCAGGCCTAATTTGCTGGCCATCATAGCCAGCCACTGGCTTTCGTAACGACTGGCGTATTGCGCCAAGGCTTGTTGCAAAGGTTCTAGCTGTTCGATCACTGGATAAATCGCGTTAGCCAGTTGCACCAGATTCCAATAGGCTATTTGCGGCTGATGACCAAAACGATAACGTCGGCCTTGCGCGTCAGTAGTATTAGGCGTCCATTCCGGATCATAATTATCCAGCCAGCCATACGGCCCATAATCAATGGTCAGCCCCAATATCGACATATTGTCTGTATTCATAACACCGTGAACAAAACCAACGCGCTGCCAGTGCACAATCATATCGGCCGTCAGACGACAAACCTCGGCAAACCATGCCAGATAAGTCTCCACACTCGGCTCACCCAAATGCGGAAAATCAACGCGTAGGGTGTAGTCCATCATGGCTTTGAGGGTCTTGAGATCTTGACGGCTACTATGTATCTGAAAATGCCCAAAACGGGTAAATGAAGGTGCGACCCGGCAAACCACTGCGCCTGGCTCCCATTGCGAGTTGCCATCATAAAACATGTCGCGCAAAACTTTATCGCCCGTCAGGACCAGACTCAAAGCACGGGTCGTCGGAACGCCCAAATGATACATTGCCTCACTACAGAGAAATTCTCTGACAGAAGATCGCAACACGGCCAAACCGTCGGCGCTGCGTGAATAAGGGGTTGGGCCAGCACCTTTTAACTGTAAGGCCCAGCGTTGACCCTGGGTATTAATGATTTCCCCCAAATTGATCGCTCGCCCGTCACCTAACTGACCCGCCCAATGTCCAAACTGATGGCCACCATAACAACTGGCATAAGCCTGCATTTCCGGCAACAGCTGATTACCCGCCATCACTTGAGTAAACCAAACCGACTGACAATCCTGTTCGGTCAAATCCAGTTGTTGCGCCATTGCTTTAGAATAATCCACCAGCTTGGGCTGTGCGGCGGTTTTGGGCCTAACCAAGGAATAACAAGCGGCATAGACTTGTCTGCGAAAATTTTCGGTTTCTGAATCGCCCGGCAATTGTAGAATAAACTGATTATCAAAACGCCAACGGGTGAAGGGTTCAGCGGTATTCGTCATCGAAATTTCCAGACCTCTTGGACAAGCGCCTCTAAGCGGCTAAGATAATGGGGTTAACAAATTTTTTCACACTTCAGGTTCCACTATGAAACAGTTTACCCGTCATTTCAGCAAGACTATTGTTAAATTTAGCAGCGTTTTAATACTCAGCACCTTATTTTCGACTCAATTGACGGGTTGTTTTACGGTGGGACAAGAGTTTGCCGCGCATCGCGTCAACGAAATCAAAGTCGGTCAAACCCGCCGTCAAGAGATCAGCGAATTGTTTGGCAGCCCATGGCGTACTGGCATGGAAGATGGCCGTCCAACCTGGACTTACGGTATTTATAAATATGCAGTTTTTGGTGGCAATGATTCACAAGATTTATTGATTCGCTTTGATCCGCAAGGCATTGTGCGCTCTTATACCTTTAACACTACCCGCAAATAAAAGCTGTTCGCTCTGGCCGTTGAAAAGCAACGGCCAGAGCATGACTCAGCAAATGCGTGGCAGTTGCTCACCCAAAGGCCAATCTACCAAGCGTCGGCCGCCCATCATTGTCGTCATCTCGACCATCGTTTTGGGTTCATCTACTACATAGCCAATGATGGCAGCGTCTCGTCCCAAAGGATGTTGGCGCATACTAGCCAACAGATCGGCAGCTGCGTCTGCCTCACAGATTGCAATCAGTTTGCCTTCGTTAGCCACATAGAGCGGATCCAGACCTAAAATTTCGCATACCGCCTGAACATCGGGCTTAATTGGCAAAGCCTGCTCATTGAGCAACATCCCAACCCCCGATTGCATAGCCAGTTCATTCAAAACAGCTGCCACACCACCCCGCGTAGGATCACGCAAACAACGGATAGCACCAGGCGCAACCTGAAGCATGCTTGCCACCAATTCATGTAAGGCGGCAGAATCTGATGCAATAGCGGAGGCAAACTGCAAATGCTCTCGTGTTGCCATAATGGCAACACCATGATCACCGATAGTCCCATTAATCAAAATCGCACAACCCGGCGTCGCGCATTCGCCCGAAATGTTGACCCCATCCGCTACCACACCAATCCCGGTCGTGGTGATAAAAACCCCATCAGCCTTACCGCGCTCCACCACCTTGGTATCACCGGTAATAATCGGTGTTCCGGCCTGACAAGCCGCTTCGGCCATGCTAATCACAATCTTTTCCAGATCAGCATAAAGCAAGCCTTCCTCCAAAATAAACGCCGCCGATAAATAAAGGGGCCAGGCTCCGGACATGACTAAATCATTAATCGTACCGTGTACGGCCAATGAGCCAATATTGCCACCGGGAAAAAACAAGGGCGATACCACATGGCTATCGGTGCTCATTACCAGACGACCAACTGGCGGCTGAAATATCGCCTGATCATTACGTTTGGCTAACAGGGGATTATTGAAATGTTTCAGAAACAATTGATCAATTAGCTGCGAGCTTGCTCGACCACCACCACCATGGCTGAGCGTGATTCTGAGTTCAGATGAGGTCATATTAAAGAGACCAGAGACAGGACCTTCCACCTTCGTGGAAGGTCCAAAATGACTTAACGATCGGTATTAACAGTTTTTTCTAATTCTTCACGGCTCAAGTGACGCACGTCTTTGCCTTTAACCATGTAGATCACATGCTCACAGACATTACAGGTATGGTCACCAATACGTTCCAGCGCACGGGCAGTCCACATAATGTCCAATGCACGGGTGATATTGCGTGGATTTTCCATCATTTGTGTAATCAACTGACGGGTAATACTGGTGTACTCGCGATCTACTTTGGCGTCTTGTGCAGTGATGGCGATAACTTCATCGATGTCAGTGCGTGCATAAGCATCCAAAGCACCGTTCAACATTTCCTTGACCAATTCCAGCAAATGTTCGATTTCGTAGTATTTGTCTTGGTAGTAATCAGCACCTTCCAGACGCATGGTCATTTTGGCAATGCGAGCGGCTTCATCGCCAATCCGTTCCAGATCGGTAATAATTTTAATCGTAGCGATTAACATCCGTAAGTCAAAGGCTGCAGGCTGACGCTTGGCCATGATTTCTGTACATTCATGGTCAATGTCTTTTTCCAGTTCATTGACCAATTTATCTTGCTGAACCACTTGCTCCGCACTTTCCATGTCATAACCCATGAAGGCTTTGGTCGCTAAAGCAACTTGTTGCTCAACCAGACCACCCATGGTCAAAACCTTGTTACGAATGTCTTC
>RFQK01000015.1 GCA_009925045.1 Methylococcaceae bacterium | reverse complement strand
ATCAGGCAGAACTGGAGTTTCTGATTGGAGTCGATGAAAACCGTGGCGTGGATGTGCAGCGTTTAGACACGCTGGTGAGTCAGGCAACCTTTTCAGGATTAGCCAGACCGGCTGCTTTGCCGAATCAACTGACGGGTTTGTTAAAAGGTTTTATTGATTTGGTGTTTGTCCACAATGGGCGCTATTACGTGGCGGATTATAAATTTAATCATTTAGGCAATCAGTTAAGTGATTACGCTCCGGATAAACTGCGGGAAGCCATGCTGAGCAAGCGCTATGACCTGCAAATGGTGTTGTATCTTTTGGCTTTGCATCGATTGTTAAAAGCCCGTTTGGGGCAGCACTATGATTATGATCAGCATATCGGTGGCGGTTTGTATTTATTTTTACGCGGCGCTGAACACGCATCGCGCGGACTTGTTCTGGAGCGCCCGGATCGGGTTCTGATTGAAACGCTGGATCAGTTATTCACAGGAGAGGGGCAATGAAGCATTCCGGCAATGTTATCGGCTATTTGGATCACTGGATAGCACAGGGTTGGCTTTCACCTCTGGATCGTGCTTTTGTAGGTTTTTTGCAGACTCAAAGTCCGAATGCCAGTGACCTGGTGTTGTTGGCAGCGGCTTTGGTGAGTCATCAGTTAGCTGCCGGTGAGGTGTTTTTAGATCTGGCTGGGTTGGTAGGCCATCCTGAACAGATATTGGGGATCGCGGAAAATTCGGACTATAGCCTGGATGTTGGAGAACAAACACCCATTCGCTTCGTTAGTCTGAATGATTGGATTCAAGCCCTGCAGCAGGCTTCTGGATTAGTGGGTGAGGGCGAAGGTGCCGAGCCTTTAGTGCTAGACGTGCGGCTTAATCGTTTATATTTGCGTCGTTACTGGGCTTATCAGCAGACTGTTAATACGGTGCTGGCAAGATTGGTGCAACCGGTCAGAACCGCCTTACCTGAGGCTTTGTCAGGCGATATTGCCGATTTATTCAAACCTGATCCGGCTTATCCGATTCCCGGACCTGACTGGCAAAAAATTGCCTGTGTACTGGCTTTGCGTGCCCGTTTCAGCATCATCACCGGTGGCCCGGGTACCGGTAAAACCACGACTTTGACCCGACTACTGGCGGTATTGATCAAACTGGCAAATACCGAAACGGAGACACATTCATCCTTGAATATTGTGCTGGCCGCACCGACGGGTAAGGCGGCTGCACGGGTAAGCGAGTCGATTAATAAAGCCGTGGATCAATTAAATATTGATGAAACCATCAAGCAGCAATTACCCCGAAAAGCCAGTACCTTGCATCGTTTGCTGGGAAGTCGCCCCAATAGCCGGCAATACACCTACAATCGCCACAAGCGCTTAATCGCGGATATAGTGATCGTGGATGAAGCCTCGATGATTGATCTGGAAATGATGGCGGCTTTACTAGAAGCATTGCCAGATTCCGCCACCCTGATTTTGTTGGGTGATAAAGAGCAACTCGCATCGGTTGAGCCAGGGTCGGTTTTAGGTGATTTATGTCAAGGCGCCGGCGCGGCAGCTTATGATGCTGCAACACGAGCCTGGCTCAAAAATTATGCTCAGCTTGAATTGCCGTCTGCAGCGACTGGGGATTGGCATAATGCTTATAATCAGCAAACTGCAGTGTTACTCCACAGTCATCGCTTTGATGCAAAAAGTGGAATTGGTAATCTCGCCCAAGCGGTGAATGCTGGCGATTACGCTAAGGTGGACGCTATTCTGGAGGCACCTTCAGAACAGTATCCCGACCTGAATCCTGAGCATTTGCCTCCGGCTCAGTCTGACCATGCTTGGCAACGCTTGAAGCACTTAGTGTTGCCTGAAACTTCTCTTAGGTTGCAGGGTTATCGTGCGTATCGGCAAGTGATTAAGAACCGTTCAGACTATCCATCGGCAGAT
This sequence comes from Methylococcaceae bacterium, assembly GCA_009925045.1. GTDB lineage: Bacteria > Pseudomonadota > Gammaproteobacteria > Methylococcales > Methylomonadaceae > Methylomonas. Next base: position 13,229 of record RFQK01000015.1, on the reverse strand, counting down.
GCCTGGGCGACTGCTGTACACAAAGCGTTTGACAGCTTTAGGGTATTGAGTGCCTTGCGTAAAGGGCGGTGGGGTGTAGAGGGTTTAAATCAGCAGATCGAAGCTTGGCTGGGTACTCCGGATAAACGGGATCTGTGGTACGCAGGTCGTCCAGTGATGGTGACCCGCAATGATTATCCCTTGGGATTAATGAATGGTGATATCGGAATTGCTTTAGAAGATGATAGCAAGCGATTACGGGTTGCGTTTCCGGCAGCCGAACAGAAGATACACTGGATTTCACCGCTGCGATTACCGGATGTCGAAACGGCCTATGCTATGACGGTGCATAAATCGCAAGGCTCAGAGTTTGATCATGTGGTCATGGTGTTGCCAGACACATTCAGCCAAGTGCTGACCCGGGAACTGATTTACACCGGTATCACACGGGCCGCAAAAGACTTTACCTTGATCGAGACTTTGCCTGGCATTCTGCAACAAGCAGTGGGTGAATTAAAGGGGCCAGGCTCGATTTAGGAAATGTTCTGCGACCCCAGATCAGTTCGCTGGGTTGAAGGCTATTCTGGTGTTCGCCTGGGAATTAAAGGGGCCAGGCTCGATTTAGTATGGCAATGGCGAATTAAAGGGGGCAGGAAATAACGAGCCTGGCCCCCTTTTAAAGATAGCAGTTGGGGAGAAAAAACTCTGCGACCAATAGGGGGTGATTGGCTATGCCGTACAATGTTCTGCGACCCCAGATCAGTTCGCTGGGTTGAAGGCTATTCTGGTGTTCGCCTGAATAAAAATGTGTGCTGGAGAACTGGCGGGTGAGGATTTGCAAATTGGGATACGCAAAAATCACTTCACCCAATGGTCGGCTACCCAATCGACTCAGTTTGCGATTCGCAAACGCGAGTGTCTCGGGTGGGATGACGGTTCTGGCGAGTATCACGGGTTGATGACTCGCATAGAGCGTCACTTCGCGAATTAATTGATAGCGCTGCAGTGGCTGATTGAGCAGCGCAGTCTCGTCGGCAAAACCATGCGCCCAATTCTGCAGTAATACCGAAACATTGAATTGATTATTATGCTGCGTCCTGAGACGTTGGGTTAAGGAACCCGTTTCGTTTAACCAGGATTGTAAACTGCACGGTAAATGTTTCTGCACACCAAAAGCATGCGTTTGCCAATGGGTTTGTTTACCGAAAAATTGACTGCGAAGATTCAAAATTTAAGTTCCTATGGTTGCATGCTTGCCGACATAGGGATTGTGCTTCATTTCCTCGCCAAATGTAGATTCGGGGCCGTGGCCGGGAATAAAGCGGACATTTGCACCGAGAGGCCAGAGTTTGTTCTGAATAGAATCGATCAGGGTTTGATGATGACCTTGGGGAAAGTCGGTACGACCGATTGAGTGTTTAAATAAAACATCACCCACCCAGGCCAGACCTGCAGTCTGGCAGAAAAAAACCACATGTCCAGGCGTATGGCCTGGGCAATGGATAACCTGCAGGCTTTGCTCGCCCAGTTGCAAGCGCTCGCCATCGCTTAACCAACGGTCGGGTAAAAAAGGAGGAGTGGGTGGGAAGCCAAAGGCCTGACTTTGCTGATCAAGCATGTCCAACCAGAAGCGGTCATTCGGATGAGGCCCTAATACCGGTACCTTCAAGTGAGCCGCTAATTGCTGTGTCGCTCCGACATGGTCCAGATGGCCGTGGGTGAGCAAAATACTCTGGACAACGACCTGTTGGTCTTGGATGGCCTGGATAATCAGCTCAATATCGCCGCCAGGATCAATGACCGCGGCTTGCTTGGTCTGCTCACAGAAAATCAAACTACAGTTTTGTTGAAAAGCTGTAACCGGAATAATTTGATACTTCATTTACAATTCAATACGAATTCCCAGTTCCACCACGCGATCGACCGGAATCCTAAAGTATTCGATAGCACTGGCTGAATTGTGAAACAAAAACTTAAACAGTGCGCGTCGCCATTTTGGATATGGACTGTGTCGACGGAAGGAAATCTTTTCGCTGCCGACGAAAAATGAGGCAGTTTTCTGGTCAATGATTAATCCTTCCCGGGCGCAAAGCTGTAATGCGCGACGAACGTCTTGTTCTTCCTGAAAGCCAAAATACATTTTGACTCTGAACATTTTGCGATTTTCACCAAAAACCCGAATTTTGATGCGATGTGCCTCGTCAATATAAGGTTCATCTTTGGTGACGATAGTAAGCCCAACCATCTGCTCATGCAGAACATGATTGTGTTTTAGATTATGCAGCAGAACCTGTGGTACGCCGCGTAAACTTTTGGCCAGATAGATAGCCGTTCCGGCCACGTTACAGAGTGATGAAGCCTCGATTTTTTACCATAGGCAGAGGCCAGGGCTGAAGAGGATTTAAAACTAGCAACCAGAATGAACACCGAAACCATCAGCAGCCAGTTAACCGCAGGGATGTAGATTTGGCCCATTTCATCGCCTGAGGTGTGGCGAATATTCATGCGAGGTGAATAACCCAATAAAATCGCTTGCCGTGTCAGTGAAAAAGCACCCGAAATCACTGCCTGTGAAGCAATCACCGTTGCAAGCGTAGCCAAGATCAGTAAGGGGTATAAAGCCCAGGTCGGTGCCAACAAATAAAACGGATTTTCAATGGCTTCCGGATGGTTAATCAGCAAGGCGCCTTGGCCAAAGTAATTCAATAATAGCGCTGGAAACACAAAACCGAACCAGGCATACCGGATTGGCTTCAGTCCGAAATGTCCCATGTCGGCATATAAGGCTTCAGCGCCGGTAATGACCAAAACCACCGAACCCATTACTAACAGGCCTTGCCATCCCAGTTCAAAGAGTAACTGAATACCGTAAACAGGATTGATCGCCATCAGTACCGAGGGGTACTGAATGATGTTGTAAATGCCCATCAATGCTAAAACAGCAAACCAAATACACATGATAGGGGCGAATAATTTTCCGACTGCTTCTGTGCCGCGCACTTGAATCAGAAATAATGCCCCCAGGACGCTGTAGGTAACCGGCAAAATATAGTGTTCAAGCTGAGGTGCGATGATTTGCAAGCCTTCCATCGCACTGAGTACAGAGATAGCAGGGGTGATGATGCTGTCCCCATAAAACAATACTGAGCCAATTAAGCCTGTTACTACGATGAATTTGGTGCGTTTGGGGTTATTACGAGCAGTTTGTAAGGCCAGAGCCAGTAAGGCCATGATGCCGCCTTCACCCTTGTTGTCGGCGCGCATGATAAAAATGGCGTATTTAAGGGTAACGACTAAAGTAAGCGACCAGAAAATCAGGGAAAGCGCACCCAGTATGTGAGCCTGATCGGTTGTGAGGCCAGCATGAAACACTTCTTTAACTGCGTAGAGTGGGCTGGTGCCAATGTCGCCAAATACCACGCCGATGGCACTCATGGCCAGCGCAGAGACTGGCTGGGAACTACGATGATTAGCCATGCCTAATAGAAAAGTTGATTAGATTGTCACAAATGGAATAAAGGTTTGCCATTCATCGTTCGTTTGCTGAATCACTAAGGCGACACTATACCCATTTCAAGGGGGAATGCGTATAAAAAATTAGGTTTATTCTAACAAAACATCATCTGGCCATGGGGCGCGATTTGCTGAGAAATAGCTATGGGGCGATGTTACAATACGGCTTTCTTAAACTACAGATTCTCCATGATGATGCCAAGCTTCCGTATGTTTCTTCATATTTTGATCAGCCTGTTCCTGTTTTTCAACATGAATGGCGTTTCGGCTGCGGGGCAGATCTTTACGCCAGCCGCGCCTTCCGCTGCAGCCAGTAGTTATTATCTGGTTGATTTTAATAGCGGTAGAGTATTGGCTGAAAAAGAGCCTGATAAGCGGGTGGCACCGGCCAGTCTGACTAAAATCATGACGGTTTATGTCGTGTTCAATGAACTGAAAGCCGGGCATTTAAAACTGGATGAAAAAGTCACGATCAGTCAGAACGCATGGGAGACCGGCGGTTCGAAAATGTTTGTTGAAGTTAACAAACAGGTGTCAGTTGAAGACTTGTTACAAGGGGTGATCATTCAGTCAGGCAATGATGCGAGCGTTGCCTTGGCCGAACATGTCGCTGGCAGTGAACAGACCTTTGCCACCATGATGAATGAGCAAGCGGCGCGTTTGGGTATGAACAATAGCCATTTTGAAAACAGCATGGGTTTGCCGACACCTAATCACTACAGCAGTGCGCGGGATCTTGCGATTCTGGCACGCTCACTGATCCGTGAGTTCCCGGAATATTACCGTTGGGATTCACAAAAAGAATTTACCTATAACGGCATTACCCAGCAAAATCGCAACCAATTATTGTGGCGCGATCCCAGTGTTGACGGCATTAAAACTGGCTTTACCGATGATGCGGGATACTGCATGGTCGCCTCGGCTAAGCGTGAAGATATGCGTCTGATATCAGTCGTGATGGGGACTGCTTCCGCTGCCGCTCGTGCCAATGAAAGCCAAACCTTATTGAATTATGGTTTCCGCTTTTTCGAGACCCATAAGTTATTTGATGCCAATACCGTCATGGCTGAAGCTAAAGTCAAAAAAGGTGAGACCTCTAAACTGAATGTGGGGGTGACGGAAGATGTATACGTGACAGCACCACGTAAGCACTTTGCTGAATTAAAAGCTGAGACCCAAATAGACAAAGCCTTGCTGGCCCCTATCAATAAAGGGGATAGCGTAGGCACTCTTAACGTGAATTTGGGTAATGAAGTGGTTTTAAGCCGGCCTTTGGTGGCAATGGATAGCATTGCTCAAGGTGGTTTGTTTAGACGTTTGTATGACGCAGCAATGGGGTTGATTGAAAAATAATGGCTGATTTAGTGTATTTAAATGGCGAATTTTTGCCATTAGCCGAGGCCAAAGTATCTGTTTTGGATCGTGGTTTCTTATTTGGTGACGGTGTTTATGAAGTGATACCGGCTTATGCAGGCAAATTATTTCGCTTAGAAGATCATATTCAGCGCCTGAATAACAGTTTGGCCGGTATTCGTTTACCTGTGTCGCAGACTTTAGCTGACTGGAAAGCAATATTTCAGCCTATGCTGGATAACAGCAAAGATCAGTACATCTATCTGCAGGTAACACGTGGTTATGCCGCCAAACGTGATCATGGTTTTCCTGAACAGATCGTGCCGACCATTTTTGCGATGTGTTCCGAGATTAAACCTTTTGCAGGTCGTTTAACCGGGGTTAAAGCCCTGACACTGGATGATAATCGTTGGCAATTATGCAATCTTAAAGCCATTACCTTGTTGGGTAATATTTTATTGCGTCAGGCAGCCTTGGATGAAAATTGTGCTGAAGCATTATTGGTTCGTGATGGTCATGTAGTAGAAGGTGCTGCCAGCAATGTATTTGCGGTGATTGACGGGGTACTGGTAACGCCCCCTAAAAGTCACCATATCTTGCCGGGTATCACCCGTGATGTGATCTTGGAAATTGCCGCTGCCAACGAAATTCCGTTCCGTGAAGCCAATATTGGTTTGGAAGAACTGCGATCAGCGACGGAAATCTGGGTAGCCAGTTCCACACGCGAAATCGTGCCGATTATCGAGTGCGATGGCGTTGCGGTCGGCAACGGTAAACCTGGCCCGGTTTGGGAGCGTTTAGATCACTTGTTCCAAACCTATAAACTTTCTTTAGCATGAGCGAAAACCCCACAGAATCCTTGCTTGAATTTCCCTGTCAGTTTGCCATTAAGGCGATGGGTAAAAGTGCCGTTGATTTCGATATGGTCGTGGTCGAGATTGTCCGACAACATGTACCAGATCTCAGCGAATCAGCGGTTACTACGCGTCCCAGCAAGGCAGGTACCTATACTGCAGTGACGGTGATGATTGAAGCCAGAAGTCGGGAACAGCTTGATGCCATCTATCAGGGATTGACGGATCATCCTGATGTGTTAATGGCTTTGTAATAATCACGCGTGTCATCCACACAACTAAAGTTTTTGGGCTTGCAAGACTATGAAACGGTCTGGGCGCAAATGCTTGAATTCAGCCTCAACCGTCAAGAGGACACGCCCGACCAACTTTGGATTACTGAACATCCGCCGGTGTATACCTTGGGGCTAAATGGAAAAACCGAACACCTGTTGGTATCGACCACCATTCCAGTGGTGAACACTGATAGGGGAGGGCAAATCACCTATCACGGCCCCGGACAATTGGTGATTTATCCATTGATTAATCTCAAACGCTTGGGATGGGGGCCTAGACAGTGGGTGACGGTACTGGAACAAGCGGTGATCCATACCTTGCGGCAATATGGCATTACCGCCTATGCACAGGCTAAAGCACCCGGTGTTTACGTCGAAGAAAAGAAAATAGCTTCTTTAGGTTTAAGAATTAAATCCGGCTTTAGTTATCATGGGCTTAGTGTCAATAACGCCATGAATTTGGCACCATTTGGTGACATCAATCCCTGTGGTTATAGTGGATTAGCGGTTACCCAACTAGCGGATCTGGGTGTTAATGTGCATAATCACGAACTAGCGGTTCCCATCATTCAGCAAATACTCAAGGCAATTGAAGCATGAAGTTAGAGGCGCTCTCACGCTCCACACCTGAAACCCATCTTCGGAATGATGACAAATTGTCACGCATTCCCATCAAAGTCGAAAAACCCGATACCTTATTACGCAAACCGGATTGGATACGCATTCGTTTGCCTGCTGGCGATAAAATCAATCAGATCAAGCAATCATTACGGGAAAACAGTCTGCATAGTGTTTGCGAGGAAGCGGCTTGTCCTAATTTGGGTGAGTGTTTTTCGCACGGTACAGCTACTTTCATGATTATGGGCGACTTGTGTACACGTCGCTGCCCATTTTGCGATGTGGCGCATGGCAAACCCCAGGCACTCGATGTCAATGAACCGCTTAATCTGGCGCGCACTGTTCAGGACATGGGTCTGAAGTATGTGGTGATTACTTCGGTCAATCGTGACGATTTACGAGACGGTGGTGCAGGACATTTTGCAGCCTGTATTGCGGAAATCCGTGCGCTCAGTCCCGCAACCCGGATTGAAATTTTGGTGCCCGATTTTCGGGGCAGACAAGAACAGGCTCTGGCATTACTCGGCACTCAGCCTTGCGATGTGTTTAATCATAATTTAGAAACCGTGCCCAGATTGTATAAGGAAGCCCGGCCGGGTGCGGATTATTTGACTTCACTGCAATTGCTCAGAGAGCATCATAGCCTCAATCCCCAGGTGCCCAGTAAGTCAGGCCTGATGCTGGGTATCGGCGAAACGCAGGCGGAAGTTCTGCAGGTTATGGCGGATATGTTGGCTCATGACGTCAGTATGCTGACTTTGGGTCAATATCTGCAACCCAGTAAATCGCATTTGCCTGTACGTGAATATATCCACCCTGATCAATTCCAGTTTTATGCTGACCAAGCTAAAGCGATGGGCTTTCAACAAGTCGCCAGTGGTCCTTTAGTCCGTTCTTCTTATCATGCTGATTTGCAAGCAGCAGGGATGTTAGGCTCTTAGAATCTTGCAAGCGGGTTTGTCTCTTAATAACAAAAGGATGCTATGAACATTCAATTTGTGGGAAAAAAACTGTTCGTTTTAGACACTAATGTCTTAATGCATGATCCAACGGCGCTGTTTCGGTTTCAGGAACACAATATTTTTATCCCCATGGTGGTCTTGGAAGAATTAGACCACGGTAAAAAAGGAATGTCGGACGTTTCCCGTAATGTCAGACAAGTTAGCCGCTTTTTAGACGAATTAATTCGTGATGCGGATCAAAAGAGCATACAAGACGGTTTACCACTCTCCAAACTCGTGAATGGTCTGAATAACGAATTACCTGCTCAAGGCCGTTTGTTTTTTCAAACGCATCAGTTATCCCATTTGTTACCACCTGATTTGCCTGGGCAGATCGCCGATAACTCTATTTTAAGCATCGTCTTAGCGCTGTCTAAGGAATTTCCTGACGTCGAAGTAATTTTGGTGTCCAAAGACATCAATATGCGTATCAAAGCCGCTGCGTTACAGATTAGCGCGGAGGATTATCATAACGATCAGACCATTGATGATATTGATCTTTTGTATAGCGGTGCCGAGGAACTGGATATCGATTTTTGGAATGTGCATGGCGGCAAAATGGATTCCTGGCAGGAAAATGGTAAAACCTTTTACCGTATTCACAGTCCCATAGTCCGTGAATGGCATCCCAATCAATATCTCTACATGGGCACCGAGTCCGGGTTCGAGGCTATTGTCAAATCCTGCGATGGTGAAACTGCGGTATTGCGATTGCTAGATGACTACCGTTCCAAGTCACACAGCGTTTGGGGTGTTTGTGCCAAAAATCGCGAGCAAAATTTTGCTCTCAATGTATTGTTGGATAACGATGTTGATTTTATTACTTTGCTGGGTTCAGCGGGTACAGGCAAAACATTATTAGCCTTAGCCGCGGGTTTATCGCTGACCCTGGAACAAAAAGCCTATCAAGAGATCATCATGACTCGGGAAACCATGCCAGTGGGTGAAGATATTGGCTTTTTACCGGGGACTGAAGAAGAAAAAATGGCCCCATGGATGGGCGCTTTCGTCATGAATCGGGTAAAGATTCGATCATTAAACTTTATGCGGGGACGTACCTTTCTGTCGCGGTATTTGATTATTGATGAGGCCCAGAATTTGACACCCAAGCAATTAAAAACCTTAATCACCCGCGCGGGTCCGGGAACCAAAATCATTTGCATTGGTAACCTGGCTCAGATCGATACGCCTTATCTGACTGCGATCAGTTCAGGTTTGACCTATGTTGTCGACAGATTTAAACACTGGCCGAATAGCGCCCATATCACCTTGCGCAGAGGTGAGCGTTCGCGTTTAGCAGATTTTGCTTCGGAAAATTTATAAGGAGTGACTGCCAGTACTGCTGGTAATACTGGTGCCGCGTGGCCATGCTGTCAAAACTGCTTTGACTAGTGTGGCCAGTGGGATGGCGAAGAATACCCCCCAAAATCCCCAAATCCCGCCAAAAAATAAAATTGCTACTATGATGGCAATGGGATGCAAATTGACGGCTTCAGAAAACAACAAGGGAACCAGTACGACCCCGTCTATGGCTTGGATCAATGAATAAGCAATCACCAAATACATAAACTCATCGCCGCTACTGCCTGACCATTGCACATACGCCACGCCAATCACCGGAAAGGTAACAAGGGTTGCTCCTACATAGGGAATGACGACCGATAAACCCATCAATACCGCGAGTAACATGGCGTAATTAAGATCCAGCAACATAAAGGTCAGATAACTGCTGGACCAGAGAATAAAGACTTCTAGGAATTTGCCGCGTACGTAATTGGCAATTTGTAAATCAACTTCTTGCCAGACCGCGATGCTTAAGCTGCGGTCGCTGGGCAGAAATTGTTTTAACCAATCTAAAATGATGCGTTTGTCTTTCAAAAAGAAAAACACCATCATCGGAACTAAAAACAGGTAAATGATGGCACTGACCAAGCCCGCAACGGATTGCGCGGATCCATACAAAATGTTCTGACTATAGCCGAGCAAATCTTGTTGAATGGCGAACATAAATTCGTTAATCCGGGTATCCGAAAAAAACTCCGGGTGTTTTTCCGGCAAACGCATGATTTCAGTTTGAATGCTAAAGGCGATTTCCGGAATCCGTTGAATCAGCTCAACGGTCTGGCTGGACACCATGGGGAGTAAAACAAACAGCACAAAGCCCAAGGCTGTCAAAAATAAGGAAAACACCAGATAGACACCCAGCAGGCGCGGCAATTGACGCTGTTCGATGCGCCCAACTAAGCCTTCGAGTAAATAACCTATGACAATCGATGCGAATACTGGAGTCAGCAGGCCAGACAGCCAATAAATCAAAGCTGAGCCGACGAGTAATATCATCGCTAAAGCAACGACTTGTGAGTTGGGCAAGAAACGTTGAAACCAGTTTCTGAGAAAGGTCAGATTTGAGAAATCGGTGCTTTTAGTCATGGCGTTGTAATAATTATTTTGGCTTTCAGGCTAAAGCAAAATGCAAAAAAAGGCTAGCAACAACGTTTAATCCCGTTCCACTTACGTTCAGTGAGAGCAGCAAAATATTGTTTACGTGTCAAAGGCAGGCCAGGATGCTGGCTATGCTCTGCCTGCCAATGAATTAAATATCGTTCATATTCAGCTTCACCATTCAATTGCTTCCAGGATTGACGCAACAGATTCAAACCAAGCTTGATTGACATGTGATATTAAAAAATTAAATGTTGAGTAATAAGTGCGCAGGTGATTCCAAGCACTCTTTAATAACCCCTAAAAACTGGACCGCTTCTTTGCCATCAACTAAACGGTGATCATAGGAAAGTGCCAAATACATGATAGGACGAATGACAATCTCACCATTTTCTACAACCGGTCTGTCTTTAATGGCATGCATGCCCAGTATGGCACATTGCGGAGGATTCAGAATGGGTGTGGACAACATAGAACCAAAAATACCGCCGTTGGTAATCGTGAAAGTGCCGCCACTTAAATCTTCGGCGCTGATGGAGCCTGCACGGGCTTTACTACCAAAATCCTGTATGCCTTTTTCAATCCCGGCAAAATCCAACTGATCTGCATCACGCAGAATCGGCACAATCAAACCACGTTGTGTGGTCACTGCAATCCCAATATCGTAATAGCCGTGATAAATGATGTCATTGCCATCGATTGACGCGTTGATAGCCGGAAAACGTTTCAGAGCCTCGATAGAGGCTTTAACAAAGAACGACATAAAACCTAATTTTATGGCGTGTTTGTCTTCAAAACGTTGTTTATACTGATTGCGTAAATCAATCACTGCTTTCAAATTCACTTCATTAAAAGTGGTCAACATGGCAGCGTTTTGTTGCGCCTGCAATAAGCGTTCAGCAATGCGTGCTCTGAGACGCGTCATCGGCACTCTTTGTTCTGGACGCAAACTCCCGATACTTCCTGTTAGGGAAGAAAGAGCGCCAGAGTCGATGGGATTGCTGGCTGAGGCTGCTACCTCCGCTTCAGCATGCTGTTGAATATAATCCAAGACATCGGTTTTGAGAATTCGACCATTTTTACCCGTGCCTTGTATCGTTTCACTGTCCAGTTCGGTTTCCGCCAGCAGACGTCTGACCGAAGGGCTGACGGGTTTGTCAGTTCCGCTCAGTGCATGGGCTGGCAGTGGTTTCTCCTCGCGGACTTCGAGTTGGGCCAGAATTTGACCAGCGACAACAATTTCGCCGCCCTGAACCTGAATGGCTTGTAAGATGCCGGATTCCGGGGCAGGTACTTCCAGTATCACCTTATCGGTTTCCAAATCAGCTAAGTTTTCCCCCGCTGTTACCCAGTCGCCGGTTTTTTTATGCCAGACCACTAAGGTGGCATCGGTTACGGACTCGGGTAGAACAGGAGCGAGAATGTCTAAACTCATGGTTTAATTCCTTAGGGGTTTCCGTATAAAGCACTTTGCACGACGGCTTTTTGTTCGCTGATATGGGTTTTGTAATTACCAACCGCAGGTGCGGCCGAAGCTACACGCCCCGCATAACTCAGTTTAATCTGAGGATCTATATTATCCACAAAATGATGACGACTTTGATACCAGGCACCTTGATTTTTAGGTTCCTCCTGACACCAAACGACTTCTTGCAATTGCGGGTACTTAGCTAATTCATGCTTGAAGTATTCAACTGGGAAGGGATAGAGTTGCTCAATGCGCACAATGGCAATATGTTGCAAATCATCCTGACGGCGGCTTTCCAGCAAGTCATAATACACTTTGCCACCACAGAGGATTAGGCGTTTCACTTGCTGGGGATCTATTGGATCAATCTCCCCAATAATGGGTTGGAACTGCCCAGCGATCAGTTCTTCTAATGTCGACACAGCCAGTTTGTGACGTAACAGGCTTTTAGGACTCATCACGATTAAGGGCTTACGGTAATTGCGTAATTGCTGACGTCTGATTAAATGGAATATTTGGGCGGGCGTGGTCGGTGTGCAAACCTGAATGTTTTGGTCTGCACAGAGTTGCATATAACGCTCTAAGCGGGCAGATGAATGCTCAGGTCCCTGGCCTTCAAAACCATGAGGCAATAACATGATTAAACCACTCAGTCGTCCCCATTTGGTTTCACCTGAGCTAATGAACTGATCGATGACGACCTGAGCCCCATTGGCGAAATCACCAAACTGAGCCTCCCAGATCACCAGAGTATTTGGATCAGTGGCACTATAGCCGTATTCAAACCCCAGAACGCCCGCTTCCGATAACAGGGAGTTATAGATTTGCATTCTGCCTTGCTTATTCGTCAGTTTGCGCAACGGGATGAAATTTTCGCCCGTATCTTGGTTTAATAGAATGGCATGTCGGTGTGAGAAAGTGCCTCTTCCAACATCTTGTCCTGTTAAACGTACATGGTGCCCCTCATAGACTAAACTGGCATAGGCCATTACTTCCGCATAACCCCAGTCAATGGGCAACTGGCCTTCCGTCATCAGATTTCTATCAGTCATGACTTTTTCGACACGCGAGTGCAAACGAAAACCTTGAGGAAGCGCGTGCAAACGCTCGTTACACAATTTAAGGGTGTCGAGGCTAATCGCTGTTTTACATTCCAAATCCCAAGGCTGGTTTAAGAATTGCTCCCAACGTTTAGCATAAGGATTATGTCGAATTTCAGAGACTGGGCGGGAAACAATCTCACCCTGAGTCAGGGCTTTGATATAGTCACTTTCTAATTGCTGAACCTCGTTTTCATTGCTGACGCCTTGATCAATTAATTGCTGGGCATAGAGTTGGCGTGTGGTCGCTAGGGCATTGATTTTTTGATACATCATCGGCTGTGTCGCAGCAGGTTCATCCGCTTCGTTATGACCATGACGACGGTAGCAAATCAAATCGATAACCACATCTTTATGAAATTTCATGCGGTAATCCATAGCGAGCTGAGTGATAAACACCACCGCTTCGGGATCATCACCATTGACGTGAAACACCGGCGCCTGAATCATATTGGCCACATCGGTACAATACAAAGTGGAACGCGCATCAAAAGGATTGCTGGTAGTAAAACCAATTTGATTATTGATGACAATATGCACGGTACCACCGGTATAAAACGCCCGGGTTTCAGACATGTTTAAGGTTTCCATTACGATGCCTTGACCGGCAAAAGCGGCATCGCCAT
>RFQK01000140.1 GCA_009925045.1 Methylococcaceae bacterium | reverse complement strand
TTGGCAGATTCAATCTTAGATTGAATGCCCAGTTGGGCAAGCTTAGCTTTATGTTTTTCCGCATCCGGCATCTCACGGAATGAACCCGCCTGCATAATGTATTTGGTGGTCTTGGCTTTACCCACCATTTCTTCCCGCACCCGGGTTTTAATCTCATAATCGGGCACGACTACTTCGGCTTGAGGCAGAATGGTATAAAAATCGTAGCGCGGCTCCTCCGGTTCTGCCACTTTGGCTGGCTCCGGGTTATTTTGGGCAGGAGCGGGAGCAGGTTTTTCTGTCGCAGGCTGAATAGCAAGCGCCTGTTTGGTGGGGGCTTCTTCTTTAATCGGCTTGGTCAATGCGCTACTGGCAAGCAGTTCTTTGACCATTTCGCTCATTTTGTTTAAACCGACAACAAACGTAACAATCAACACCGCAACCACCAGCAGTCGCCAAAAACTGACCGAAGCCTTTTTTTGACGTCTACGTGATTTTTCGTAGGTAGGTCTGTTTGCGCGGTGTTTGTAATCTCTGGCCATTACATCATTTCTGGGGCGTTGATTTTCAGCAAGGTCAAGGCATTAAACAGCACTTGTCTGACAGCACAGATCAGATTCAAACGGGCGTTACACAAACGCTCGTCGTCAACCAGAAATTGGTGGGCATTGTAATAAGTGTGAAATTGATTGGCCAATTCACGCAAATACTGAATCAACTGGTGCGGCTCGTGATGCTTAGCAGCGCGTTCCAGAATTTCCGGATATTTGCTCAAGGTGGTCAACAATGCACTCTCCTGTTCCTCGACCAACAAGTTAATATGTTCAAATCCCAGTCCGGGATCACGTTGCCGCGCCTTTTCATCCAATTGGCGCAACACGCTGCAAACACGTGCATGGGCATATTGTACATAATAAACCGGATTTTCATTGGTTTTAGAGGTGGCCAATTGTAAATCGAAATCCATATGCTGTTCGGATTTACGCATCACATAAAAAAACCGGCAGGCATCCTTACCCACTTCATCCCGTAACTGACGCAATGTCACGAACTCGCCGGAGCGGGTGGACATTTGCACTTTTTCATCACCCCGATACAACACGGCAAACTGGACCAGCAACACGTTCAGTTTGGCATCGTCAGCGCCAAGTGCTCGCATAGCGGCTCTAACACGCGGAATGTAGCCATGATGATCAGCGCCCCAAATATTGACGATCTGGTCAAAACCACGATCCAGTTTATTCATATGGTAAGCAATATCCGATGCGAAATAAGTGCTTTGGCCGTTGTCACGAACCACCACTCTATCTTTTTCATCGCCTAATCGACTCGAGGCAAACCAAGTGGCTCCCTCTTGTTCATACAAATAACCGGCATCTTGTAAACGTTGCAGAGCCTGACTGATTGAACCATCATCCATTAAAGAACGCTCGGAAAACCAGTGTTGATAGCTGACACCAAATTCGCCTAGGTCATCACGAATATCCTGCAGAATATCATCCAGACCGATATTAAATACCGCCAGATAATGTTCATCGCCTAGCAATTGCTTGGCACGGTCAATCAGAGCATCAATGTGTTTTTCTTTATCGCCGCCTTGAGGTTCATCGGCAGGTAAATCCGCTAATACTGTCGCTGCAGGCTGACGATATAAATCACCGGCTTGTTGATACAAACTCGCTGCAATATCTCGCACATATTCACCCCGATAGCCATTGCTTGGGAAAGCTAACACCTCACCGCAGGCTTCCAGATAACGCAACCAGACACTGGTAGCCAAAATATCCATCTGACGGCCGGCATCGTTGACATAATATTCGCGTTCTACCTCATAACCGATGGCTTCAAGCAAATCGGCTACTGCGGAACCGTATGCGGCACCGCGGCCATGTCCCACATGTAAAGGACCGGTAGGGTTCGCAGAGACAAACTCAACCTGGACCCGTTGACCAGCACCGCTTTGGCTCAAGCCGTATTGACGACCGGCATCAAATATTTGTTTAACGACTTGAAACTGTTGATCAGGATTGATAAAAAAATTGATAAACCCAGGTCCCGCGATCTCAACTTTACTAATGCCGTTGTCAGTCGGGAGCAGACTCACAATTTTTTCAGCCAGTT
Organism: Methylococcaceae bacterium; assembly: GCA_009925045.1. Taxonomy (GTDB): domain Bacteria; phylum Pseudomonadota; class Gammaproteobacteria; order Methylococcales; family Methylomonadaceae; genus Methylomonas. The sequence continues at coordinate 2,341 of RFQK01000140.1, read as the reverse complement.
GACGGGGATTCATTTTGGCGGGTTTTGCCAACAGCATCGCCAGATTGGTCGCAAAATCACCATTTTGTGGGTCGCGGACGCGTTCAATATGGATGCGTACTTCGGAACTGGCGTCAACTACGCCTTGGGTTTGGAGGGTGCTAACCGCATCCTGTAACAATGATTCAAGCTTTTGCTTCATGCCTTTAAACATCAACATCAAAAATAGCCCGCATTATTACATAAATAGTCTGATTAAACCCCTAACATTCGTTAGCGTGCACCAAACAATGCGGTGCCGATTCTGACTATGGTGGCACCTTCACAAATAGCGGCACTGAGGTCTCCACTCATACCATATGAAAAGGTATCCAGCTCTGGATGCTTGAGGGCTTGAACGGTCTGAAATAATTGTCGATAGGGTTGTCGTTGCCGCTGAAAATCAGTTTCTGGCTCAGGGATTGCCATCACTCCACGCAAACGCAAGCCGGGCAGTTGCCTGACCTGATCAACGAGTTCCGCCAATTCTTCCAAGGCTATGCCTGACTTGCTTGCCTCACCACTGATATTGACTTGTAAGCAAATATTGAGCGCTGGCAGATGTGCCGGGCGCTGTTCACTGAGTCGCTGCGCAATTTTGAGTCTGTCGACACTGTGTACCCAAGCAAAATGACTGGCAATAATCTTGGTTTTATTGGATTGAATGGGGCCAATGAAGTGCCAGCTGATATTGAATGCCGACAACTGCTGTTGTTTGCTGACGGCTTCCTGCACATAATTTTCACCAAAATGGCGCTGCCCCAAACGATAGGCTTCGGCAATGAGTGCCGCCGGCTTGGTTTTACTCACCGCCAGCAAAGCCACCGAGCCAGGCGTTCTTCCTGCTGTTTGCTCAGCAAGCATTATTTCATGCTTAACCTGTGCGAAACTTTCCGCAAGCCCCAAGCCCATCAAGCAGCCTCGGCTTTTTTGGCCACCAGTCTTGAAATCAACAAGCCGATTTCAAACAACAACCACATGGGAATGGCTAATAAGGTCTGTGATAAGGCATCGGGTGGCGTTAGGAACATGGCTATGACAAAAACACCCACAATGACATAGGGTCTTTGTTCAGACAAGGCTTGGGGTGTCACCACGCCTATCCAGACCAACACGATGGTGACAATCGGTATTTCAAACGATAAGCCAAACGCAAAAAACATGGCCAGCACAAAATCCACACATCAATAGCAATCATGCTACTGTGCTGGGGCATATGGGCCAGAAGAGGCGCTGCGAGGTAATGATAGATTTCATTGGCATACGTCGCAGTCCCAATAAAGACCAGCAACACGCTGAAAATCATGCGTAACAAGCGGCCACGCAATTCAATTAAATGACTGATAAACGTAATTTCAGGTACGGACTCAGGCAACTGTGTCATTAGCGTCTGGTTCAGTTGTTGGAGCTTTAAGGGCTTGTTCTGCTTCAAGAACGGCTTGGTTGGTCTGATCGACAAGTTGCTGAACATCCTGTGCGATGCTGTTTTCCTGCATCAACTGACGCATTTCTTCAGCATGAAGCTCCTGACTGATTTCAGATTTTATTGCTGAGACGGTGCGATTAATGCGCCCCACCCAGAGACCTGCCATTCTGGCTGCTTTAGGAAGTTTCTGCGGCCCTATCACAATCAGAGCAACCAAAGTGGTCATCAACAATTCGGAAAAGCCAACATCAAACATAAGGCTAAAACCTAATGGTGATCTTTATTTTTGTCGCTGATTTCACCTTCTAGAACCTGATGGTCTGAGGTCGATTTTTCGGCACTGTCATTTTCCTGAACAGCTTTGCGGAAGCTTTTGATTGCATCACCCAAATCACCGCCCACATTTTTCAGTCGCTTGGTGCCAAATACCAGTATCACAATCGCTAACACGACTAACAGATGGGGAATACTAAAACCCATATTAACTCCTTCTAATCTGAGGTTGCGCGCTGGGCTTTTTCCTGGTGACCAGACAAGCCAAAACGCCGTTGTAATTCATTTAGAACCAGTTCAGGTCCTAGATTTTGATGTGCCAATAAAACCATGGAATGAAACCAAAGATCAGCCACTTCATAAACAATCTTATCCGCTTGCCCGTCTTTAGCAGCCATCACGGTCTCAGTCGCTTCCTCACCTATTTTTTTCAGGATCTGATCCAGACCTTTAGCATACAGACTGGCAACATAGGATTGATCGGGGGTTTGTTGCTTGCGCTGTTCTAAGACATCGGCTAATTGCTTTAACACATCACTCACGATTACTCTCTGGTCAACTTTCAATTGCATAATACCACGAGCACTGGTAGGCCAAAAAACGCTGGACAAAAAAAACCTCCCA
>RFQK01000139.1 GCA_009925045.1 Methylococcaceae bacterium | reverse complement strand
ACGCTTTGATGCGCGCAACCGTTCATACAGCCCGACATATTAATCTTGAGATCGCCGATGTCGTACAGGTAGTCCAGATCATCCAGTAATTCATTAATTTCCCTTGCCACGCCAATTGAACCGGCGTTTGCCAGCGAGCAGAAATCCAAGCCTGGACAGCAAATCATGTCAGTGGCGGTACCGATGTTGGATGTTGCCAGTTTCAAGGCATCAAGCTGTTGCCAGAGCGCAAAAAGATCAGCTTGTTTCACATCGGCGAGCACTAAGTTTTGGCGGTGAGTACTGCGTATTTCGCCAAAACTGTATTGATCAGCCAGATTGGCTAATGCATCCAGTTGATCGGCAGTGATGTCGCCTGGTGGTGAATCAGGTGCTTTTAAGGACACAAAAGCCACTCGATAACCGGCGACTTTGTGGTCGGTTGTATTTTGTTTCAACCAACGAGCGAATTCGAGATTGCTGGCAGCTTGATTGGCATGGCTGGTATCGCTGGCGGCTTGTGAGTCGTAAGCGGGGGCGACAAAATGCTGTTTGATCTCCGCAATTTGTTGTTCACTCAGTTCCATGCTGTCTTTAATGCGTAACCACTCTTCTTCGACCAAAGCCGTGAATTTTTCCAGACCGGTTTCTTTTACCAGGATTTTGATGCGAGCTTTGTATTTATTGTCGCGTCTGCCCAATAAGTTATAGACCCGCAAAATGGCTTCCAGATAAGACAGTAAGTGTTTTTTCTCGAGGAAGGCGCGAACTTCTTTACCGATGATAGGGGTACGACCTAGGCCACCACCGGCCAGAACCCGGAAACCGACTTCACCGGCTGCATTTTTGACCAGATAAACCCCAATGTCATGCAATTGAACTGCGGCGCGATCACGTTCTGAACCACTGACAGCAATTTTAAATTTGCGCGGCAAATAAGCAAACTCAGGGTGTAAAGTTGTCCATTGGCGGATGATTTCGCAGTATGGACGCGGATCTTCGATTTCGTCAGTACAGACACCGGCTAGGTGATCAGAGGTGGTGTTCCGCAAGCAGTTACCGCTGGTTTGAATAGCATGCATCTGCACACTTGCCAATTCGGCTAATAAGTCCGGCACACGGGCCAGTTCCGGCCAGTTGTACTGTACATTTTGGCGGGTAGTGAAGTGACAATAGCCTTTGTCATACTTGCGAGCCACATCGGCCAGTTTGCGCACTTGCTTGGATGACATCAGTCCGTATGGAACGGCAACCCTGAGCATAGGGGCATGAGTCTGGACATACAGACCATTCATTAAGCGTAAGGCTCGAAATTCATCAGCGCCTAGCTCACCATTCAGATAACGTTGGGTCTGGCCACGAAACTGGGATACCCGTTGTTCAATTAAAGTTTGATCGTCTTGATTGTATTGATACATGCAGTTTAACTTAAGTGTAAGCGCCAACAGTTGGAGTAGGCGATCATATCCCGACAGGGATTAAATGACAAAAAATGTTGTCTGATGATACCATGTGCCGCTAATTTTGGTTCAATACAACTATAACTTGATGCATTGGGGAAGGGGGTTGCTTTGTTGCGCTTATTAATGATATTGGTCGGTATGCTGTTGCTGCCGGGTATGGCTATGGCCGAAGAGTTCCACAATCTGGGCTTGACCGGTACTGAACGCGGTATCTATACCGTTTTGATTTTCTTGGTGGCTTACGGTTTTGTGATGACCGAAGAGTTCACTCACATGCGTAAGTCTAAGCCGGTTATTTTTGCGGCTGCGGTTATTTGGGCGCATGTTGCTATTCTGGCGACTGATGCCGGTGTCCCAAGTGACGAACTGCATAAAGCGTTTGAGCATGACTTGAAAGAATATGCCGAACTGATGCTGTTTTTGTTGGTGGCGATGACCTACATCAATTCAATGGCCGAAAGAAATGTTTTCGAGGCTTTACGTTCCTGGTTGATCAGAAAGCAGTTTGGATACAAACAGCTGTTCTGGATTACCGGTATTATCACTTTCTTCCTGTCGGCGGTTGCGGATAACCTGACTTCTGCGCTGCTTGTCGGTGCCGTGGTGATGGCCGTGGGTGCGGATAATGAGAAATTTGTTTCTATCGGTTTCGTCAACTTGGTGATCGCTGCAAATGCCGGCGGTGCATTCTGTCCGTTTGGTGATATCACTACGCTGATGGTCTGGCAGGCAGGTTATGCAGAGTTCTTCGATTTCTTCAAACTGTTCATTCCTTCAGTGGTTAACTTTGTGGTGCCTGCCTTTTTTATGGCGCAAGCCGTTCCAAGTGGTCAGCCCTTAGCAACGAACGAAGAAGTGGTGGTTCTGAAGCCAGGTGCTTTACAGGTTTGTTTCCTGTTTTTGTTGACCATTATGTTTGCGGTCAGCTTCAAACAATTCCTGCATTTGCCACCTTTTCTGTATGGCTACTATCTGAAAATCAAACATCCAGATGTTGAAAACGGCACCCGTTTTGACATCTTCAACAAAGTGAAAGAAGCGGAGTGGGATACGCTGTTATTCTTCTTTGGTGTGGTTTTCGCGGTCGGTGGTCTGGGTTATATCGGCTACTTAGAATTGTTGTCCGGTGCGATGTACGACGGTTTAGGGGCAACCACTGCCAACATTTTGGTGGGTGTGATTTCGGCGATTGTAGATAACATTCCTGTTATGTTCGCGGTACTGAATATGAATCTGGATATGGATCTTTATCAATGGTTGCTGGTTACGCTGACAGCAGGTGTGGGTGGTTCATTGTTTTCGGTCGGTTCAGCGGCTGGTGTGGCTTTGATGGGTCAGTCTAACCACAAATACACCTTCTTCAGTCATCTGAAATGGACCCCAGTCATTGCGGCTGGATATGCGGCCAGTATTTTTACGCATTACTTGATCAACGGTTGATTACTCACAATCAATGACCGATAAAACCGAGAAAGCGCTAGGCAAAACAACAAGTTTGCTTGGCGCTTTTTCGGTTTATCGCCAGCCTCGTGTGCTGGTGATGATAATTCTCGGCTTTTCTGCCGGTCTGCCTTTCTCCCTTATTTCAACTACCTTATCGGCCTGGTTGGCTGATCAGCAGGTTTCGCTCGCTGTTATCGGGTTTTTTAGCCTGGTTGGGGTCGCATTTTCGCTCAAAGTACTCTGGGCGCCAGTTGTCGATAGTTGGGCGCCTCCAGTTTTCAGAAGACTCGGTAAACGCCGTGCCTGGCTATTGATTGCTCAGGTGGGAATTGCCCTGGGTTTATTCATGATGAGTCAAATGGATGTTCATCAAGAACTGGCTTTGATCGCTGCCTGCGCTGTCTTTGTGGCCTTTTGTTCGGCGACTCAAGACATTGTGATCGATGCCTACCGAATCGAAGCGGTTGTCTTGGAGTTTCAAGGCGCCATGGCTGCTGCCTATGTTTTTGGGTATCGCCTCGCTTTGTTGGCAGGTGGTGCGGGGGCTTTGTATTTAGCGCAGTATCTTGATTGGCAACTGGCTTATCAATGCTTATCTGCCGCTATGTTGTTGGCAATCATCACCACTCTATTGATCGATGAGCCCGATCACCTCGAAGAGCATAGCTATGCGATGCTTGAAAAAAACCTTGAAAGCCATACTCATGCGGCAGCTGGTTTTATTGAGCGAATTTTGCTTTGGTTTAACTATGCGTTACTGGGGCCTTTTGTAGAGTTTTTTCAGCGCAACGGCAAACGATCGATAACAATCCTCTGTCTCATCGGTTTATACAAACTCAGTGACATGGCCATGGGTGTTATGGCAAATCCTTTTTATCTGGACTTAGGTTTTAGCAAGAAAGAGATCGCCGATATCACCAAATTATTTGGTTTTGTCATGACGATAGTGGGTACCTCTTTTGGCGGCTTGCTGGTGGTGAGGTTTGGGGTGTTAAGGCCTTAACTGTATTGGCTACCGTGATTAGTGCTGATAATTTGGGTGGTGGTATTGCTGCGGCTGCCTTTATTGCTTATCTGTCCGGTCTGACCCACTCGGCATATACAGCAACACAGTATGCTTTGTTCAGTTCATTAATGACTCTGCCGGCAAAAATGATCGGTAGTTTTTCTGGGCTCTGGGTTGCCAGTTATGGCTACGCTGTTTTCTTTGTTTATTCGGCCTTACTTGGAATACCCGCTATCGCCTTGGTGCTTTGGCTTATGCGAGAAACTCGACCGATCAAGGATTGATTTTTAATCAAAATCTTGCAGTTATCGAATCGACCTCGTATCATAAGCGGTTCTTTAGCAAAGTTTGTTGGCCCTTAAGGGTATGTGAGCACTATGAAACCAGAAATTCATCCAGAATATAAACAAATCACCGTTTCTTGCGGTTGTGGCAATACCTTTGAAACCGGTTCAGTTTATGGCAAAGATTTGCACATTGAGGTGTGTTCTTCATGCCATCCGTTCTATACCGGCAAACAACGTGTAGTAGATACTTCAGGCCGCGTTGATAAATTCCGTAAAAGATTCGGTAAATAAGTTTTTACCGAACTTTCTGATAACCGCCCAGATCTGGGCGG
>RFQK01000138.1 GCA_009925045.1 Methylococcaceae bacterium | reverse complement strand
ACCAAATAAACGAAGCGCCAATGAAATGGGTTTTGCGAGTTCTTCTACCAGTTTCAGCATCAGGTTAAATGGCATCAACCAAGGCCCAAAAGGTGTACAGGTCATTTCTTTGATGAAACCAAACAGACCTTTGACCTTGATACTGTAAAAGAAAATCAAGAAGAACACGCTCAGTGAAAGAGCAAATGTCGCATTCAAATCGGTACTCGGCACCACGCGCATATAGCTCATGCCCATCAGGGAACCAATAGCAGGCAATAAATCAACCGGCAACATATCCATCGCATTCCACAGGAAAACCCAGCAGAATATGGTTAAGGCTAAAGGCGCGATCACTTCGCTTTTACCATGAAAGGTATCTTTAACCTGAGTGTCGACAAATTCTACTATCATTTCAGCGAAATTCTGCGCCAACCCGGGAACACCCGAAGTTGCCTTGTCAGCAACTGATTTAAAGAACCAAATGAACAAAGCACCCAAAACCAGGGAGAAGAACAAAGTATCCAGATGTACTGACCAAAAACCTTCACCCACAGACAGGGGTGTTAAGTGATGGACGATATAACCGGTTGCGCCACCTTCACTAGCCATTTTTCCTCGCTAAAAGTCAATTGCGCCACAACAACAGCGCAAACCAAAAAACTGAAAGAACTGCGATGTATGTCACCAGCAGTACTAGAAAATTAACATCAGGTATCTGCAACACCATCACGAAAAGCGCAGCTGTCAAAATCAGCTTAATCGTTTCACCTGAATAAAAGGCACCTAAGATGCCTTGTGCATTGCGTTGCCTTGCAAGATAGATTCTGCAGCCAAAATATAGATTGGGTAGCCACGCCACCGCACCGCCTAGCAAAGATGATTTTGCTAGCTCCATACCTGACCAGCTACCAAAGCCGATTGCAAAAACCACCGCAATCAGCGCTTGTGCACACAGCACTTTGGCGACAGCAGAAAACTGATTTTCGACTGCCATAAGAATCCCCTAGACTGTTAAGCGCCAAAATTATATGTCAGCCCTCAGGTGTAGCGCAAGGAAGACCGTCCTGTCAGATCTGATTTAGCTCAGAAGATTGGGCTTGAAAGGCTTATATCACTCGAATTAATGGCTACTTAGCCATTAATTAATTTTACGGATAATCCCGTCTAATTCCTCAAGGCTATTATAGGAAATAATCATTTTTCCCTTACCACCGGGCTGATGATTAATTTCTACTTTAGCGCCGATTTTTTCACTTAATTCATTTTGTAAGCGCAAGGTATCGGGATCTTTACGTTTTTCTACAACATTCGGCGCCTGTTGCAGATCACGCACGGCTTTTTCCACAGCCCGTACGGTGAGGCCCTGCTTAACAATTTTTTCAGCCAGCTCGACTTGTTGGGCTTCTTCTAAACTCAGCAACGCCCTTGCGTGACCCATTTCCAGTTGGCCCTTACCAATCAGATTCTTAACTGCCGGCGCTAAGTCTAATAAACGTAAGAGGTTGCTTACTGCTGTTCTGGATTTTCCTAAGGCTGTAGCAATTTGCTGATGGGTTTGCTGAAACTCATCCTGCAATCGCCGCATGGCTTCCGCTTCTTCGAGTGCGGTTAAGTCTTCTCTCTGGATATTTTCTATCAGGGCAATCGCCATCACCGTCCGGTCATCCAGATCTTTGATAACCACCGGCACTTGTTTCAGTTCTGCTAACTGTGAGGCACGCCAGCGTCTTTCACCGGCAATAATTTCGTAACGATTGTCGGCGTCTAATCGGCGAACCACAATGGGTTGTATGACACCCTGGGCTTGTATTGAATCGGCTAACTCACGCAATTTTTCAGGATCCATATCCCGACGAGGCTGGTATTTGCCTCGCTGTAAAAATTCGATTGGCAAGCTTTGCACGTCCTGCTGATTTTCTTTAGCCGGCGTCACTTCACCTAATAGTTCCCCAAGGCCTCTGCCTAAGCCACGTTTTTTGAGTGTCATGATTGTGCCGTTTTTTCCTTTCTGATCATTTCGCCTGCCAATGCAATATAAGCAATGGCGCCACGAGAAGATTTGTCATAACTGAGTACCGGCAAGCCATGGCTGGGCGCTTCTGCTAGACGGATATTTCTGGGAATGGTGGTTCTGAAAACCTTGTCACCAAAATACTCAATTAACTGATCCGATACATCCTTACCGAGACGGCTGCGACTATCCACCATCGTTCTAAGGATGCCTTCCAGATACAAGCCCGGATTGACCGTGTCACGAATGTTCCTTAAGGTTGACATCAATGCCGACAAGCCTTCCAAGGAGTAATATTCACATTGCATCGGTATCAACACACTATTGGCCGCTACCATGGCGTTTAAAGTCAACATGTTGAGGGAAGGCGGGCAATCGATCAAGATGTAGTCGTACAGACTCTTCACCGGTAACAACACGTCTGCCAGACGTCTTTCCCTATGCACGACAGCCATCAATTTAACTTCAGCCGCAGTCAAATCTGCATTACCTGGAATCAAGTCAAAGCCCAGCTCTGGATTACGGATGATAATTTCAGTGACGGGAACTTCTTCCAGCAATAACTCACAGCTTGAGTAATCCAACGCTTCTTTATTGACGCCACAACCCATGGCAGCATTCCCTTGGGGATCCAGATCAATCAAAAGCACTTTGCGCTTGGTAGCTGCCAAAGCAGCAGCCAAATTGACCGTCGTGGTGGTTTTGCCAACGCCGCCTTTTTGGTTGGTGATGGCAATAATTTTAGCCATTGCAGATTGCATCCATTTTGACCAGACAGCGTTCCGCTTCTATTCCAGGGACACTGAGTGCAATGACTTGGTAGTCTTCGGCTATTTGCATCAATTCTTCGTGCGGTGTTTGACCCTTCATCGCTATTATTTGCCCTGATGCAGTTAATAAATGCCGGCATAAACGCACAATATCGGGCATGCTGGCAAAAGCCCGACACAATACAGTATCAAAAGCGACGGCTGGCTGCAGGCTTTCGACTCGAGCATGCACAACCTCGACATTGCTCAGTTTTAGCTCTAAAACCGCCTGTTGCACGAAACGGGTTTTCTTGGAATTGCTATCCACCAAACTTAATTGCCAGTCTGGACGACAAATCGCCAAGGGAATACCCGGCAGACCAGCTCCCGTTCCAATATCTGCAAGCCTGGAACCCGTTAGGTGCGGCAATATCGCCAAACTGTCCAGCAAGTGCGTAGTCACCATTTCTTGTCTGTCGCGCACCGCGGTCAGATTGTAAGCCTTATTCCATTTTTCAATTAAACTGATGTAGGTTAATAACTGATCGATCTGAGCAGAATCCAAATTCAGATTTAATTGTGCCAAGCCTTCTAGCAAAATATTGCGACACGCATCCATTAGGCGCTTTTCTTTTTAAGATGTACCAATAGCAAAGAAATCGCTGCAGGCGTAATGCCGGGAATTCGCGAGGCTTGGCCTAAGGTTTGCGGGCGATTTTTTTTCAGTTTTTCACTCACCTCATTTGACAGGCCTGATACCGCAGCATAATCCACATCCTCCGGCAGACGCATGTTTTCATAACGCTGGGTGCGATTGATTTCGGTCTGTTGCCTATCGATATAGCCGGCATACTTGGCTTGAATGGCGACCTGTTCGGCCACCTGCTCGTCTACATCCTGTAAATCGGTAAAACTCAATAAATTGTCTATATCAACCTCAGGACGACGCAGCAATTCGGTCAAACTGGCTTCGCGGAGTAATTTCTTACCCCAATATTGTTCTGCCAACGCAGCCTCATCAGTTTCTGAACGTATCCATTTCTTGGCCAGAACACCTTGTAAATTGGCGATCGCTTCACGTTTTTCTTCAAAACGCTGCCAACGCGCATCATCCACCAGACCCAGTTCACGACCTTGTTCGGTTAAACGCAAATCGGCATTATCTTCACGCAGTTGCAAACGGTATTCTGCTCGACTGGTGAACATACGATAAGGCTCCGCGGTACCGCGACTGATTAAATCATCAATCATCACGCCCATATACGCCTCTTCTCGCCCCGGACACCAGCTGTCCAAACCTTTAGCCAGTCGTGCAGCATTGATGCCTGCAATCAAACCTTGAGCGGCAGCTTCTTCATATCCAGTCGTACCATTGATCTGACCGGCAAAAAACAATCCCTGCATATGCTTGGTTTCGAGCGAATTTTTTAAATCGCGCGGATCAAAAAAATCGTACTCAATCGCATAGCCGGGTCTGACAATTTCTGCTTGTTCGAAACCCGGCATAGTCCGAATAAACCGATACTGGATATCAAACGGCAAACTGGTGGAAATACCATTCGGATAAACCTCGTTGGTATTCAGACCTTCCGGTTCGACAAAAATTTGATGGGAATCGCGCTCAGCAAAGCGCACTACTTTATCCTCAATGGAAGGACAATAACGCGGACCTACGCCTTCAATGATACCGGAATACATCGGGGAACGATCCAAACCCGAGCGGATGATGTCATGCGTTTCGGTATTGGTACGGGTTATGTGACAACATATTTGTCGCG
>RFQK01000137.1 GCA_009925045.1 Methylococcaceae bacterium | reverse complement strand
CATAAAACCTGATCGGTTCGCACCAACTTCCTGTTTAAGACGGGATATAAAACTATCGCGCGCACCAAGAAGAGAGCGCATTCTAAAGAATAGCCAGAATTCTGGCAATTTAAAATTATTGTGGATTTAACATTTCAACGATCAGGGCAGCCATTTTTTGGGTTCCACCTCCCTGACCCAACTGAGTTTTAACCTCTTGCAAACCGGCTAAACAAGCCTCTCGATGGTGGCCATCTTGCAATAATCTCAAAATTTCTTCACTCAGATTTTTGGCTGTTAGTTCGTCTTGGATCAACTCCCGAACAATCCCGCGACCAGCGATAATATTGGGCAAGCCAATAAATTTGATATTGACCAACAGACGTCCTAACCAGTAGGTCAATGTTGAGAGACGATAGGCAATGACCATAGGAATACCCAACAGCGCAATTTCCAGCGACGCGGTGCCCGATGTCGTCATAATGGCATCACAACACTGAATCACATCATACGCTTGTTGCTTGATGACTTTGATCGGCAAACGACATTCCTGCATAAAAGTCTCTAACACCGCATCGCTGATGGAGTCGGCCTGTGGCAACAAAAACTGCAGCTCGGGTCGTTGCTGATGCAAGGCCTCCGCGGCTTGGAGCATGACGGGCAACATTCGCTTGATTTCATTATTCCGACTGCCCGGCAAAATCCCCACAACAGCATGATCGGAATTGAGTCCATAAAGTAGCTGGTCTTCGGCGCGACTGCGTAGCGGTTTTACCTTGTCTACCGAAGGATGCCCGACATAACGAACCGGCACTTGTTTGGCATCATAATAAGCGGTTTCAAAGGGGAAAATGACCGCCATCATGTCGATGGCACGTCCATAGGTTGTCACCCGCCCAGGGCGCCAGGCCCAAACTTGCGGACTGACATAAAATAGAACTTTGATGCCGTGCGCTTTGGCAAACTTGGCCAGTTTCAGATTAAATTCTTTGTAATCAACACAAACCAGCAAATCGGGACGCTGTTTCAGCAACAGCGCCTGCATGATTTTGAGTGCCCGGCGAATTTCAGCGTAATGTTTAAGCACTTCCACTAAACCGATGACACCGATGCCAGACGAGTCATAGGCCAATTCTATGCCGGCCTGTTGCATACGGGAAGCCCCCATACCCAAACCGCGCACGGAGGGTAAGCGTTGCTTTAGGGCTTCGAAAACATGGGCAGCATGCTGATCACCCGACGCTTCACCAGCACTGAATACTACGACGGGCGAGTGATCAGACATGAACTTGATTAAAAAACGCTACGAATGACGCCTACAATTTGTTTGATGGTGTCATCGCTGATTGAAGAACAGATCGGCAAGGAGAAACAACGACTGGCGACATCCTCAGTCACCGGCAAGGACAAGCCGGCACAATCGGCTTTAAAGACATTTTGCTGATGTAAAGGCACCGGATAATAAACGGCGCTGGCAATTTGTTGCGCCTGCAATGCCGCCATGATCTCATCGCGACGCTCAGACAATAATGTGTATTGGTGATAGACATGAACACCGACACTGTCTTCATGCGGTGTCACGATAGGCAGATCAGCCAAAAGCTCTGAATACAAATGCGCGACGTGACGGCGTGCCGCATTGTACTCATCAATACGTTTTAATTTCGCACGTAATACCACAGCCTGTAATTCGTCCAAACGACTGTTATAGCCCACCACATCGTGGTAATAACGCACTTCAGAGCCATGGTTACGGTATTGTTTGATTTTAGCCGCGGCCTGATCACAATTGGTCGCGACCAGACCACCATCTCCATAGCAACCCAGATTCTTGCTGGGAAAAAAGCTGTAGCCTGCCGCATCACCAAAACTGCCTGTCTGACGCCCTTCCACACTGGCGCCAAAGGATTGAGCACAATCTTCTATCAGCTTCAGACCGTGCTTTTGACAGATCGCAACAATCGCGGGCAGATTGGCAGGCTGACCAAACAAATGCACCGGCATCACGGCGCGGGTTTGCGGAGTAATCGCCGCTTCAATGTTTTCTGGCGTAATATTAAACGTCTGTGGATCGATATCCACGAACACCGGTGTTGCGCCTACATATTTAATTGCTTCAGCTGTAGCGATAAAAGTAAATGCACTGGTGATCACTTCGTCACCCGGGCCTATGCCTTCCGCCAGTAAGGCCAGATGCAAGGCATCAGTTCCTGAAGCACAACCTATGGCATGTTTCACGCCCAGATATTCAGCCGCTTCTTTTTCAAACGCCTGCACATTCGGGCCGAGGATAAAAGCACAGCTATCGAGAGTTTGAGCAAACCCGGCTTCGATTTCTTCGCGAATCTCAGCGTACTGAGCTTTCAAATTGACCATAGGGATCATACTGTCACCTTTGTTTATCCGTGTTTCAATAATTGGGTAATTTGGATGGCTGTAGCCAATGCTCTTCGACCCGCTTCACCCGAGACAATCGGGGCTTCACCAGTCTGAATGCAATGCACGAAATGTTTAATTTCTTCAAATAGCGCATCACCACTTTCAAAAACCGATTCTTCGCTGACAATTTCCGGAATACCAGGAAACATTTCCTTATCGCCGGTCTTGTGTTTAACCAAAACCCGATTCTGGAAATCGACTGAAATATAGGAACAGGGACGGAACATACGCATTTTGCGTTCCATCTTCATACTAATCCGACTGGCAGTCACATTAGCCACACAGCCATTCTTGAACGTCAGACGGGCATTGGCAATGTCAGTGCCCTGAGTGAGAACCGCCGTGCCACTGGCATCGACATGATCAATATCGGAATCAACCAGCGCCAGAATAATATCGATATCATGAATCATTAAGTCCAGCACCACACTGACATCATTGGCACGCGGATTAAACGGTGATAAACGATGCGACTCGATAAATAAAGGCTTTTCTTCCAGATTTTCCAGACCACGAATCGCCGGATTAAAGCGTTCAAGATGCCCGACTTGAAGGATACGTTGATTGGCTTTTGCGATTTGGATTAAATCATCTGCCTCTTCGACAGTGACCGCGATCGGTTTTTCAACCAGAACATGCGCACCGGCCTGCAAAAAGTCGCGCGCTACCGCATGATGCAGAGTGGTCGGCACCACAATACTCACCGCATCCACCTGACCCAATAAGGTTTGATAATCCTGCAGCGCCTGAGCACCGGTTTTTTCAGCCACCATTTTGGCAGCTTCTTCATTCACATCGACCACCGCGACCAATTCACAGTCGGGCAAGGCCGCGTATTTTTCGGCGTGAAATTTACCGAGATATCCTGCACCAATCACGGCGCATTTAAGCTTACTCATAAAAAACCTGATACAGATTGAAGCCGCCCGTTTTATACTGATTAAAGCCGTCCGGTTTAGCTAAATACCGGACATAAAAGCCGATTATTGTATCATCGGCTTACGCCTAGAACATTAGAAGGTCATATTAATGACTTTTTTCACGTGCAATGGCTTTAAAACCAATATCGGTCCGATAGTAAACATCTTGCCAGGTAATTGGCTTTGCCAACGCATAGGCTTTAGCTTGAGCGTCCTCAATATCATCACCTAATGCGCAGGCACAAAGTACCCGCCCACCGGCGGTAAGGACCTGTCCGTTTGCTGCAGCGGTGCCGGCGTGAAATACTTTGGCCTCAAGATCAGCATTCTCTGGCAAACCACTGATCACATGGCCTTTCGCATACTCATCGGGATAACCGCCCGCCGCCAGAACCACGCCTAAAGCAGGACGAGGATCCCAGCGCGTGGTCACCTGATCGAGTCGCTGTCCTAGGGCTGCAAAACACAAATCGATCAGATCACTTTTTAAGCGCATCATGATCGGTTGGGTCTCAGGATCACCAAAACGACAGTTATATTCCAAAACTTTTACCGCACCGTTTTTAGCAATCATCAAGCCTGCATACAGAAAACCGGTATACGGCAAACCATCATCACTCATGCCTTTCAAAGTGGGCAAAATCACTTCGGCCATCACTTTGTCATGAATAGCCTGGCTCACCACAGGGGCTGGCGAATAAGCGCCCATACCGCCGGTATTAGGGCCAAGATCACCATTATCTCGGGCTTTATGATCTTGTGAGGTCGCCATAGCCAGCGCATGCACTCCATCAGCCATGACGATAAAACTGGCTTCCTCACCTTCCAGAAACTCTTCTACCACCACGCGATGACCAGCCTCACCAAAACTATTACCAGACAGCATATCTTCAACCGCAGCCACCGCTTCTGCCTCAGTTTGCGCCACAATCACGCCTTTACCTGCCGCTAGGCCATCGGCTTTGACCACAATCGGTGCGCCTTTAGCGCGAATATATTCAATCGCCGCCTTCACATCGGTAAAAGTCTGATAATCCGCAGTCGGAATTTTGTGACGCGCCATAAAGTCCTTACAAAAGGCTTTGGATCCTTCCAGTTGCGCCTGCGCCGCTTTAGGCCCAAAACAGGCCAAACCTGCCTCAGAAAACGCATCCACCAAACCCTTGACCAAAGGGACTTCCGGA
>RFQK01000136.1 GCA_009925045.1 Methylococcaceae bacterium | reverse complement strand
CTACCCATTTGCGCGTTAGTTATTGCTGCAACAAAACCATAGGTATCATCTGAAGTAGATATTAAATTAGAAGTCACCACAGCTGTTGAGGTAATTTTACCCTGACCAGCTTCACTAGTATTAACGTCTAATTCGACACGAACGTCTGTTCCTATGGCTATTAGTTTATCTTTAGCGTACACCTTAATATAAGCAGGTGTGCTATCAGTATTGGTATAGATTTGTTTTGTTATTCCAGTTTCAACACTAAATCCAGTAATTTCTAAATCGGCTATTTCAAAACGGATATCTGAAGCAACCAAGCCACCGTTCACCTGCAAACCGGTAAGATCTGATAAGGTTCCTTTTCCTTCATCCAAATATCTGTATGCATAGAAGGGAATGGGTGAAACTGTGTAAGGAACTGTAACTGTATATGCAGGGGGGGTTGTATCCACAGTATTCGTTTTCTCAATCCATCCGTCGTGAGCTTTTATCTCACCGGTGAATTTTAATGCCGGAGTCCGTGTATCCAAACTAATATTTACCGAATTATTTGAATCAGCACCATCGGCGTTTTTATTTCCTGAAGCATCACTAAAAACATTACTGGCTACACTGATCACTGCAGTAGTGGCCGTGTTTGCTGTAGGAGTGAACTTTGCTGAATAACTAGTGCCTGAACCTGTAAATTCAGACAGGGTTCCACCACTCACAGTAACATCTTCAGACGTAAAATCAGTTGAGTTTTCGCTCAAAGTAAAGCTAATAAGTGACGTTTTCCCAATGGTAAGACTGGATTTTTCACTAGTGAGACTAATGGTCGGAGGAATCACATCACCAAGTTCTTCAATTTTAAGATTAGAGTCGACTACTACTTTAAGATCATCGATAGCGAAAATATCTCGCTTGCCAGAATCATCACCTGCACTTATGGGTTCACATAAAATTACAGATTTGATACCACCATGAGCATTAGCGGCGTTTTCGATTAAATAACCTACAAACTGCACACCACCCTGCTGATATGGATGAGTTTGTGTAAGCTGCTCAATCACAGTGCCATCATTGAATTTAATCTCAACATTAACATCACGCTTGGTTGATTCCCGGCCCATCAGATTGAAAGCAAAACCATTCACAGGTGTTGAAAAATCTAAGGTTAACCAACCAGCCGTTTTTGTGGCTGGTAACACTTCTACATATTTGTCGCCCCCTGAGGTGGTATTAAAACCACGATCAGCATCATTTCCTAAATTAGTTGCAATACCGGGATCATCTCCATTATTGGGATTTCCGGATGCAGGCTCACCAACATTTGTCAATCTCAAGGTAACCAATGAATCAAGCGTAATCTCGCCTTTGGCAGTACCTAGATTTCTATCACCAGAGTAACTAGTTGCACCCGGGAACGTTGTAGAGGCCCCTGTGAAGTCTCCACTGGAAAGATGTTCGAAGTCATAGTTAACAAGCTTTTGTCCGCTGGAAATAGCAGTAACAAATGCGCTGGTAGCAAGGTTGGTATTGGTCAAAGGCGGCACAACTGCCTGATAGTTATCGTAATCATCTTTGCCTGAAAAGAGTTTCAAACCATAGACACTTAAGCTCGTTGCATCGGTCACCTTGACAGAGCTAACACTGCCCCACTCATCACAATCATCAGCAACAACAGCTGAGTTGTTTCCACCAGTACCAGTACCAGTACCTGTACCTGTGCCAGCAGTATTTCCGCTTGAATCGATGTTTACCACATCAGTTAGCAGCAATTTTATAGATGAAGAGTTGATACCCTGTAGTGAAACAATCTCAATCGCGCTTAAAGTATCGGTGCCAAAAAAACCTGTCACCGATGAATCCCGCATATCTTGAACAGTAAAACCTGTATTGGTTTTACTGATCGTGACAAGCAAATTTGATGAAGCATCTTTAACAACCCAAGGCCCATTCACATTGTCAGTGGCAGACAAATTCGCACCATTAAGATTGGCATCCAATAGGTAATTGGCCTGATCCGTACCATCACCACCATTCAACTTATCATTACCAGCAGCACCAGTTAATGTGTCATTACCAGCAAAGCCATTTAGAATTTCCCCACCATTAAACCCTGAAATGATATCGTTACTGGCCGAACCCCAACGATGCACAGCACTTTGGCTCAGTTTGCCTGTTTGATCTGCAGTAATATGAATAATTTCTTTGATATTGTTGTAATTTGCAACTATGGAAATATCTTCAATAGCCGTTAGCGTATCAGTTCCAAAATCACCAGTACTTGCATCAAGATTGCGCAAATCGGTCACTTGATACTGACCTTTTGAAGAGTCAATCTGCTTAATCTGAACTAATGATTTTTGATTTGCAATCGTCCAAATACTTGTATCTAAATTTGATTGCGTCAGAGTCGTACCTTGGAGATTTAAACCACCCAAACCAAATATTGCCGAATCACGACCAACTCCCCCGTCAAGAGTATCATTACCGGCTTCTCCTATAAGGTTGTCATCACCATCACCACCAAAAAGAATATCGTTACCTGATGCACCTACCAGACTATCGTTACCTTTTCCTCCATCGATATTATCTACACCCGCTGTTCCGACAATGGATTCATCGCCATCATTACCAACGATTTTGTTAACATAATTTGAATCTACAACAGGCGTACCGACAACTTTCCTGTCCTTATCTAATACTATGGTGACACCGTTTCTGGTTTCTGTCCCACCAATAAATGTTTGAGTTGTATCATTGGTAAAATACCGAATGTAAGTTGTATCCTGTACCTTATTACTGGTATCTCTCCAACTAGCTGTACCTTGTTCAATTAATACCTGAATAGGATTTTTCAAGTTTTGACCATAACTGGTTGAAGAATCACCATCAAAATCGAGACCTGCAAGTGGTTCTGTTGAAACAACTGCAGAAATTCGGCTGAAAGTACCACTGTCGCGCAGAACATCATCGTCTATGCTGATTGTGTTTTGAGTATCGATGTTTTTCCAAGAACCACCTAACAACTGCCAGTTGCCATTCGCATCCTGCGTGTTATAGCCTGTGTTGGTCGATACAATCTTATGATTGCTGCCTTGATCAACCCAACTACCGGTATTGATGTTCATCGAACCTAACTTATTGCCCGATGCATCAAAATAACTGATCTCTTTCCCGCTGTTATCTTGGGCGTTAGGATCTGACCAGCTATTGGTCACTTTGAACTTGATCGCACTCTTATCCAGCTTAAATAACTGGGCAACCTGATCCGCATCACCATAGGTATATGTTGCATCTGCCAGGGTCTTTAAATTCCCTGTATTCGCTTTTCCAAATAACTGTAAAACCTGCGACGCATCTCCATAGGTATAGTCCACACTACCAATATTCGACAAACCTTGAGTGCTCGCTTTCGGTTGTCCCACCACTTTCCAGTCTTTGTCCCACGTCGTGGTAATCCCATCTCGTGTTTCCGTACGTCCCAGGTAGATCTGGTTATTGTTCTCTCCCTGTACAAAATAGTTCGTATAGTTAACGTCAACCTTGACACCTTGAGGATCGGTCCAACTCTGAGAACCACTTTCGACTACAACACTCGCATTTTGGGAAATACTACTATCACCAAATTGACCATCCTGATCCAGGTCAATATTGGCAGGCTCCTGCGTGAAACTTTGAGTCACACGGCTATTCGAACCACTTTCACGCACAGTATTCGTCACAGTATCAAAGTTCTTCCAAGAACCGCCCAACCACTGCCAGTTGCCATTACCATCCTGCGTGTTATAGCCTATGTTGGTCGATACAATCTTGTGATTGCTGCCTTGATCAACCCAGCTATTGGTATTAATGTTCATCGAACCTAACTTATTGCCCGATGCATCAAAATAACTGATCTCCTTGCCCGTGTTATCTTGGCCATTAGGATCCGACCAGCTATTGGTCACTTTGAACTTGATCGCACTCTTTTCCAGATTAAATAACTGGGCAACCTGATCCGCATCACCATAGGTATACGTTGCATCTTCTAGGGTCTTTAAATTTCCTGTATTCGCTTTCGGTTGACCCACCACTCTCCAGTCTTTATCAACTGCAGTAGTCACGCCATCACGCGTCTCCGTTCCACCCAAAAATGTTTGCTTGCCGTCAGTACTGAAATAACGCGTAAAGGCGGTTTCAATTTTATTATTTTGGGGGTCTGTCCAGAATCAATTGACTTATTTCCTGCTCCTAATGGAGAGACAATACTGATGTTGTTGGCCAATGTTTTACCTGTGATTAACTGAACTGACTCACTAAAATCTAAAACTATGAGTGGAAATACGCCCGATGATTTCTGCAAAGTACCACCATTAGAAGGAGAGGTTGATCCGCTGGCATTTAAGAATGCGGGTAAAACCCCATCAACCACCAAAGCTTTAGCGTTTGCCAGTGAGTTTGCAGCACCAGGCGACGCAAGGGTCAGAGTAGCATTATTACCCGCCGCATCCTTAATCGTTCCACCATTCAGCGTGAGTGAACTCGTCGCTTTGTAATCCAAATCGCTGCTCGTATCTCCAC